>JAGRJZ010000080.1 GCA_020442505.1 Alphaproteobacteria bacterium
CGTCGACCTCGTAGATCGGGTCTTCGTGCGTGGTCGCGTGGCTGGTCTCGAAACAGCCGCCTTGGTCGATGGCGATATCGACCATGACCGTGCCGGGATTCATCCGCTTTAACATCCCCCGGGAGATCAGCTTCGGCGCCGCGGCCCCGGGGATCAGAACCGCCCCGATAATCAGGTCGCTTTCGGCGATCATGCGCTCCAGGGTTTCCTCGTTTGAATAGGCGATTTTGGCCCGCCCGGCGAAATAATCGTCCAGAAAACGCAGTCGGTCGTGGCTTTTCTCGAGGATCGTGACGTCCGATTCCATCCCCACGGCCATCCGCGCGGCGTTAAACCCGGCAACCCCGCCCCCCAGAACAAGCGTTTTGGCGGGAAGAACCCCGGGGACGCCAGTGATCATCCGGCCGCCCCCGCCCTTGTGTTTTTGCATGTAAAACGCGCCGACCTGAACGGCCAGCCGCCCGGCGATCTCGCTCATCGGGGCGAGGAGCGGCAAGCCCCGTCCCTGCGGGCCTGTCACGGTCTCATAGGCAACGGCCACGCAGCCCGAACCGATCAGCCCCTCGGCCTGAGGCTTATCCGCGGCCAGATGCAGATAGGTAAACAAAATCTGATCCGGGCGAAGCTTTTTGCATTCCGCGGGCTGGGGTTCCTTGACCTTCACGACCATATCGGCCTGGGCGAAAATCTCGTCTGCGGTCTCGCGCAAGGAGGCGCCGGCCGCGCGGTAGTCGTCGTCGGAAAAATTCACGCCCGCCCCGGCTCCGGTCTCGACGATGACCTCGTGGCCGTGCGCGACCAACTCCCGAACCGAGGAAGGCACCAGCCCAACACGGTTTTCCTGCGGCTTTATTTCCCTGGGGCATCCGACTCGCATGGATTTTTTTCCTTTCCTAAGACCGTTGTAACGATTCGCCACGGGTCTTTTTATTGGGAGGGCGGGATTTTTCCAAGCGGTTCCGGATCGTGCCGGTAAATATCGTCGATGATTTTATAGGCTTTGTTCTTGGCCGCGGCATCGGGGGGCGATGCGGCCCCTTTTTTTACGGGCTTCTCCGGCGCGGGCGGGGGCGGGTCTTCACGCAGCATCAGCTCGTAATACGTTCGGACGGATAGCGGAATGCGGTCGAGCGATTCTTCAACGGCGTGCAGCTCCGCCTCCGATAAATTGGTGCGGATAAAGGCGTTGATATCCTTGTCCCACAGATCCTTGTATTCGCTGATCGACTCGGCCAATTCGATCCGCTCGAAGAAATGGTCGATTTCCTCCAGAGCGACGATCGTGGCTTTCTTGGCGTAGCGCAGCTTATGCAGAACCCTCCGGTAAAGGGCCAGACGGGCGGGCGATAGCGACTTTTCCCTTCCGTCGCCATCACCCGCCGCCGATGCGGATGTCTCCTCGGGAGGAGGCGTTCCACGGTTCGGTTTCTGGTCTGTCTGCATGGTTTTGTCTCTCCGGTTGCAACGGCAACACGCCGCTACAGACCATTGTTACCACTATAGCATTATAATAGAATATACAAAAGGTTGTGTTTTGCGTGTGCAAGCAATTTTCAGGATTTTTCGCTGTCCTAAGGCGCCGCGTTTTCCAGGAGTGTCCGGGTTTCAAGGCAATCCGCTTCGATTTGGGCGACGAGCGCGTCCAGGCTATCGAATTTTGCCTCCCCCCGCAGGCGTTTGAGCGGCCGGACGCGCAGGGTCTGGCCGTATAAATCCCCTGAGAAATCGAGAATATGCGCTTCCATCAGCCCTTCGGACAGGGCGAACATCGGGCGAATGCCGATATTCACGGCCGCGGACCGCCATTGTTTTTCACCGGGAATCCAGGCTTGCGCGGCGTAAACGCCATAGGAGGGATGCAGGGTCTCACCCAGCGGAATATTGGCCGTCGGATAGCCCAATTCCCGCCCGCGCTTGTCGCCATGAATAACGGCGCCGCGAATTTCCCATTCCCAGCCCAGCAGGGCGTTGGCTTTTGCGATCTCCCCCCGGCGCAAAGCGGAGCGAATGGCGCTGGAGGATACGACATCCCCGGTATCGTGCGTTACTTTGTCAAGCGAGATCACGGATAGCCCGGCCGCGCGCAGGGTCTCGACCGTTCCCTTGCGCAGCTGGCCAAAACAAAAATCCGCGCCGACGACGATAGTGGCGGGCTGGAGACCCTGTCGCAAGACGGTATGCGCGAAATCCTCCGCGCTGCGGCTGGCGAAATCCCAGTGAAAGGGCAGGGCATATAAAACGTCCACCCCGCAGGCCGCGAGCCGTTCGGCCTTCAACGCCGGCGGGGTCAGACGAAATGGCGCTTCGTCCGGGCGGAACAGGCGACGGGGATGCGGCTCGAAGGTGAGGACGCCGAGCGTGCGTCCCTGTTTGCGGGCTTCGGTTTTCGCGGCTTGTAACAGGGCCTGATGCCCGCGATGAACCCCGTCGAAATTCCCGATCGCCACCACCGCCCCCCGGGCGTCCGCAGACAGATTTTCGTATGTAGCGAAGGTTTGCATGAGAAATATTTAAAAAGTTTTGTGGGTGTTTACGTCTTCGGTTTAAAACATTTCCATCATCAAACACCTTGCCGATCCGCCGCCATAGCGCTCCATCGTCGGAAGGGCGGAGTGGATGATCCGGTCGAAAAACCGGCCGAAAGTCTCGATCTGATCCGGGCGCAGCGCGCGAAACGCGGCGTCCGACATGACCAGTAGCCGGTCGCCGTCCGCGTTTACGACCTCCAGCGAATTGCCGCAAAACGCCTGTTGCTGCGCCGCGGTCAGATCCACGATCTCATGGGTCCGGGACAAGCGCGCCCGCACCGCTTGCCGGGCGCCTTCGTCGGTCATGCATGCAAAGCAGACGCCCGCGACCTCCGTGCCGATAAACATCACCAGATCGGTGTGGTAGACCGGCTTTCCGGTGTGGCTGCGCGTCTCGAAGGTCAAAAGCTCATAACCCATATGATCGGCCCATTCCTGCGCCAGACCGGCATCCGTCCGCGCGGACAGGGCGGCGTAGGCGACCTTGTTCACCCGGTCCAGACACAGGCTGCCGGTGGCTTCGAGGAAGAGACCGTCTTCCTCCCGCGCGCGGAAATCCAGAACGGTGTCGTAGGTCCGGGAAAGAAAGGCGATCATCGCCGGCGTCCGCTCGGCCCGCCGGTTGGCGTTCAACATCGGGTAAAGCGCCAGCCCCCGCCGCCCGTCCGGCATGATATGGGTCGAGGCCCAGTTCGGGAAGATATGATCCGGGCAGGCTCTTTCGCCCTCCATCACGGTCACGGCGATCTTGTTTTTGACCAGCATGTTCTGGAATTGTCGAAACTCGCCCAGCGCGTGGTGGTAGGTTTCTTCCTCGCTTTCGTTTCCGTCGAGCTGATAGACGTTGGTTTCGGCGGTCTCCGGGTTCAGGTAAAAAACCGCAGGGGAAATCAGGAAAATATGATTGGTCGATTGACGGGTCATCGGGCGGGTCCTTGATCGAGCTGTTCTCCTCCTATTCTACCCGAAAATTCCGACGATACCAGTCGATCGTTTGTCTCAATCCTTCCGCAAGGGATGTGTCCGGGCGCCAACCCATGGCGCGGATGCGGGCGCTATCCACGATTTTCCGCGGCGTTCCATCCGGTTTTGAGGAGTCGAATAAAATCTCCCCCTCATAGCCGACAAGAGACGCGATCATGCCGGCCAGGTCGCGGATTGTTATCTCTTTACCGCTCCCGATATTGATCAGATCCGGCGGATCCGCACAGTCCAGAAGAAAGACGAGCGCCGCGGCCAGATCGTCCCCAAACAGAAATTCCCGCAAGGGGGCGCCCGTCCCCCAGAGCGTCACGGAGTCTTTCCCCGTGCGCGCGGCCGCCGTCAACGTCAAAATCAGCGCCGGGATCACGTGGGATCGCGCCGCGTCGAACGTATCCCCCGGGCCGTATAAATTACAGGGCATCGCCGCGAAAAAGGCTTTGCCGTGTTGACGTCGATAGGCCTCGCACAGTTTCAGCCCCGCGATCTTGGCGAGCGCGTAGGCTTCGTTGGTCGGCTCCAGCGGTCCGGTGA
>JAGRJZ010000081.1:0-807 GCA_020442505.1 Alphaproteobacteria bacterium
TGGATTTGCTCTGGCACCTGCCGATCGACTTCGTCGACCGCCGCTTTTCTCCGAAAGTCGCCGACGCGCCGGATGGGAAGATCTGCACATTGGCCGTCCGGGTGCAAAAGCATTTCCCCGCGGAACGCAAAAACCAGCCCTACAAAGTCTGGTGCACGGACGAAACCGGGCCGTTGACCCTTGTCTTTTTCCACGGGCGGCCGGACTGGATCAAAAAACAGCTCCCCGAGAATACGGACGTGATCGTCAGCGGCCGGATCGAGCACTATAACGGCAAGCCCCAGATGGTCCACCCCGATGCCATCGTCCTGCCAGAAGAACGCGCCAGCATCGAAGTGATCGAGCCGGTTTACCCCCTGACGGCCGGCCTGCCGAATAAAACGGTCGTTAAAGCCCTCAAAGCCGGGCTGAGCCTTGTCCCGAATCTGCCCGAATGGCTCGACGAATCCTGGAAGAAAAAGCAAGGCTGGAGCGATTGGGATGAGAGTTTACGAACGGCGCATTATGCGGAAAATTCCGCCCCCCCCGACTCGTCCGATAGGCATAAGGAAAAATTACGCCTGGCGTATGACGAGCTCCTTGCCAATCAATTAACATTATTGCTGGTCCGCAACCGGCAGAAAAAACAACAAGGCCGCTCTTTCATCGGGAACGGCCATTTGCGTACGAGGCTGCGCACGGCCCTGCCCTTCACCCTCACAGGCGCACAGGAGCGCAGTCTAAAAGAAATCGAAATCGACATGGCCGGAGCAAACCGCATGCTGCGTTTGCTCCAAGGGGATGTCGGCGCCGGAAAGACGGTCGTCG
>JAGRJZ010000081.1:863-1173 GCA_020442505.1 Alphaproteobacteria bacterium
CCGACGGAAATCCTCGCCCGCCAGCACGCGGCCAACCTGAGGCCGTGGCTGGACGCCGCCGGGGTTCGTTTCGTCGTCTTGACGGGGCGGGATAAAGGCAAAACCCGGGACACGCTGTTGCAACAGATCGCCAACGGCGCGGCGCAAATCGTGATTGGCACCCACGCGCTGTTTCAGGACTCCGTCGCCTTTGCCGATCTTGGACTGGCGGTGATCGACGAACAACACCGCTTCGGCGTGCATCAACGCATGCAGCTCTCAACCAAAAGCCGCGGCACCGATGTACTGGTCATGACCGCGACGCCCATTC
>JAGRJZ010000082.1 GCA_020442505.1 Alphaproteobacteria bacterium
CGTCGAATTTGAGCGGCCGGTTGTCCAGAGCGGCCGGCACGCGAAACCCGTACTCCACCAGCGTCGCTTTTCGTGCCCGGTCGCCGTTATACATGGCGCGCAATTGTGGAACCATCACATGGCTTTCGTCCAAAAACATGATGGCGTCGTCCGGCAGATATTCGATCAACGTTGGCGGCGGTTCTCCCGGGGCACGGCCCGTCAGATAGCGAGAGTAATTCTCGATCCCCTGACACATGCCGGTCGCCTCCAGCATCTCGAGATCGAAGGAGGTCCGCTGGTTCAGGCGCTGCGCCTCCAGGAGTTTACCTTGCGATTCCAGATCCGCCAGGCGTGTCTTTAGATCAGCCTTAATCTGCTTGATTGCCTGTTTAATCGTCGGTCCCGGAGTCACGTAATGCGAATTGGCGTAGATCCGGACGCCGTCCAGTCTTTCGAATTTCTGACCGGTCAGGGGATCGAATTCGGCGATATCCTCCAATTCGTCACCGAACAGCGAAAATCGCCAGGCGCGGTCGTCCATATGGGACGGGAACAGCTCGATCGTATCTCCCCGGACACGGAAACAGCCGCGCGTAAAGGCGATATCGTTGCGGGTATATTGCAATTCGACGAGTCTCTGGATCAAGGCCTGCCGGTCGAGAGTCTGGCCCTTATTCAGATCGCACGTCATGGCCATGTAGTCTTCTTTCGAGCCGATGCCGTAGATGCACGACACGGACGCGACGATGACGCAATCCCGTCGTTCGAACAGCGCGCGGGTGGCGGCGTGACGCATGCGGTCGATCTGCTCGTTGATGCTGGAATCTTTTTCGATAAAGGTGTCGGTTTTCGGAACATAGGCTTCCGGCTGGTAGTAATCGTAGTAAGAGACGAAATATTCGACGGCGTTGTCAGGAAAAAACGCCTTCATTTCCTCGTAAAGCTGCGCGGCCAGAGTCTTGTTCGGCGCGAGTACCAAAGCGGGGCGTTGGGTTTCCTGGATGATCTGCGCCATCGTGAAGGTTTTGCCGGAGCCCGTGACGCCGAGCAAGACCTGGTCCGTGAGTCCGTCATCCAGCCCCCGCACCAGTTGACGGATGGCGGCAGGTTGATCCCCGGCAGGAGAAAAGGGGGCGTACAGAGTGAAGGCGGTCATGGTCGTTGTCTTTTGTGTCGTTGCAGACGGGCAAAGGCAACGAGTTCTAACCCGCCAGCGATTTTTCGGCGCTGCCCAAATCGGCGAAGGCTTCGTCCAGACGGGCGATCATGGATTCCTCGCCCTTGCGCAGCCAAACCCGCGGATCGTACTGTTTTTTGTACGGTTTTTCTGTTTCAGGATCGATCTGATACTGGAACGCTTTGTCGTTTGCCGCAACGTAGTCGCCCACGCCTTTCGCGAAGGCGAATTGTGTGTCCGTGTCGATATTCATCTTGAACACGCCGTAGGAAATCGCTTTGGCGATTTTTTCTTTCTCCGAACCGCTTCCACCGTGAAAAACGAGGTCCAGAGGGTTCGGGGCGGTTCCGCGTTCCTTTTCCACTAGCGTTTGCGCGTTTTTCAGGATATCGGGGGTTAGCCTCACGTTGCCGGGCTTGTACACGCCGTGAACGTTCCCGAAGCTGGCCGCGAGGGAGAAATGACCGATTTCCGAGAGTTCATTCCACGCGCGCAGGCAATCCTCCGGCTGGGTGTAGAGATTCGGGTTATCGATATTGTCCTCGGATCCGATCCCGTCCTCTTCTCCGCCCGTGCAGCCAAGCTCGATTTCGATGCTCATGTCGATTTTCGCCATGCGTGCCAACAGCCGCGCAGATTCGGACAGGTTGAAATCAATGTCTTCCTCGGAGAGATCGAGCATGTGGGAAGTAAACAAAGGCCGCCCCGTGGCTTCGAAATGTGCCTCGCTGTAGGAAATCAGACCCTCCACCCACGGGATCAGCTTTTTGTTTGCGTGGTCGGTGTGCAGCACGACGCACACGCCGTAATATTTGGCGAGCAAATGGACGTGCTGCGCGGCGGCCACGGCGCCCAGAATCTTCGCGTGATCGGCGTCTTTCAGGCCCTTCCCGGCGTAGAATTGCGCGCCCCCGTTGGAAAGCTGGACTATGACGTCGGACTTGTTCTTCGCCGCGGCTTCCAAAACGGCGTTCACCGTGTTCGTGCCGACCACGTTGACGGCGGGCAGGGCGTATCCGCCTTCTTTGCAGGAACGGACAAGGGCTTTGTAATCGTCGCCGGTCACGACACCGGGGGGGAGGGAGGTCATTTTTTGTTCCTATTCTTGGTTTGGCAAAGCGTACGGCGTGGCCGCCGGATAAAAGCCCGGTTCGTATTTCTTGATAATTTTCTGGGCTTTTCCTGAGGTGTAAATTGTTCTCAGAGCTGCATCGAACATCAGTTTCATATCGTAATCTTTTCTCTGGAACGCCAGGCTGTTGCCGAACAATCGTACGGGCGCTCCGTTTGCCGCGACCATCAAAAGGTTCTCGGGATTGTTCTTGTTGTAGCGTTCCATACCGTCCCATGTTGAAAAAGCGATATCCGCCTTTTTCGTGGCGACATCAAGAAGATTTTGCGAACCGTCGCTCATTGCCGGGGCGGCCAGAGGCTTGGCGTTCGGAAATTCGGCCTTGAGCACGGCCTGTGTAATGTCGCCGTCGATCACGGAAACGGTGACGTCGGGCGTGTTGATTCTGTCAAGCGTCGCATAGGGCTTTTTATCGCTTTTTCGCTTGAGCGCGACGAGCGCGTTAAAATAAAGAGGTTCGGATAACAAAACGATCTTCGCCCGTTGCCCCGATTGCCATACCGGCGTGCATATGACATCGTAACGTCCCGTGTCCAGTCCTGTATTGAAAGACCCCCAGCCGGTTTCTTCCGTCCATTCGATTTTTAAGTCGAGCTCTTTTCCCAAGGCTTGTATCAAATCGTAAGCAAGTCCGGAGAA
>JAGRJZ010000083.1 GCA_020442505.1 Alphaproteobacteria bacterium
GAGGATGTTCTCTTCGATCTTGAGGGCGACGAACCGCTTGTTCGCGAAATGCCACCCTGCGCCGGAGACCAGATTCGAGAGCGCGATCCCGGCGAAGACGCCCGGCGGTCCCCCGGCCAGGCCACCGGCGATTGACATCGGAATGCGCAGCGCGATCATCTTGAAGAAAATCAGGGAAAAGGAGCGGCGCGAGGCTCCCAGCGCGTTAAAGGCCGATGCCCAGACATGGACAAGATTTCCGAGGACGTAGCTGGCCGGGACGATCCAGAAGTAGAGCGTCGCTGGTTCGATGACGGCGGGATCCCGGGAAAAGAGCCCGGCGATCGGACGGGCATACAGGGCCAGAATAACGGCCGTCAGGAGCGACCAAACCATCGTAAAACCAAGTGCTTTGCGGATCGTCTCACTGACCCTCTCTCCGTTCCCTGCGCCCTGGTTTTGTCCCAGAATGGGCCCCATACCGACGGATAGCGCCATAACGATGACCATGGTAAAGGCTTCGACGCGGGAGGCGATTCCAAAGCTGGCCACGGCATGGGCGCTCTCCTGAGCCAGAAGGGCGATGATGACGGCGTTTGCGACCGGCTGGAGCGCTTGCATCAGTCCGGCCGGCACGGCGATGACCAGAAGCCTTTTGAGCGAGTCCGCGAAGAGTTTTCCATGCCAGGAGGAGCGGACGATCATGTCCTTTTTAACCTTCAAAACGTAAAACCCGACCCCGGCGGCGACAAGGTTCGCCAGGACGGTTGCCAGCGCCGCCCCCTGTAGGCCAAGCGCCGGAAAACCGAACAGACCGAAAATCAAAAGTGGATCGAAAATAATATTGATCAACGTCGCCAGCACCATAATCGCGGCCGGGGTCGTGGCGCTCCCGGTTGCTCGGATGGCCGCGTTTCCGACAACCGGCAGTGTTAAAAAGACCGCGCCCAAAAACCAGACGTCCATATAGGCCCGGATGAGCGGCAAGGAATGCGTTTCCGCGCCCAACAGGCGAAACAATGGGGTTTGGAATAAGAGGCCCAGAAGACTGAAAAACCCTCCGAGAGCGGCCGCAAGAATTAACGCGTGGCTTGCTATCCGGCGGACTTTGTACCATTCTCCTCGGCCGATCAGACGGGACAAGACGGACGAGGTCGCGATGCTGACCCCCATCGTGACGGCAAAAACAAAATAGGTGACCGGAAAAGTGAAGCTGATCGCCGCCAGCTCCCGGGTCCCCAAAAGAGAAATAAAATACATGTCGACAAGCTGAAACCCGATCACGGCCAGAATTCCCCAGATCATGGGAATCGTCATCCGGATCATATGGCCCCTGATCGGGCCTTGCGACAAGTCGCGCTTTGGTTTCCGCGCGGCGGAGGAGCGTGTGCGTCTCATGGCTTCCTTCTTTACAGGGGCCGGGCCTCGATGGGAAGGAGTTTTTGTGTTAGGCTTCCGGATATGAGCGTCGATCATCTTCAGACCCTGTTTCTTCCTTTCGAAACCAAGGCTTTGCCGTGGCCCGCGGGGAAGACGCTGTTTATAAACGCGCGGCTTTGTCCCGGGTGGCAGAGATGGGCGCCGCCGGGGCATCTTGTCACGGCGCAACAGTTTTTCAAGCCTCATGCCGTTCGGCTGGAGGCTGCCGGCTATGCCGTGCAACCCGATATACCGACGGACGGCGCTTACGACGCTGTTTTGATCGCTGGCGGCAAGCAGAAAAAAGAAACACTGGCTTTTCTTGCCGCCGCCTTGCCGTTGCTGAAACCCGCCGGGACCCTTGTCTGCGCGGCGCCGAACGATATGGGCGGGAAGCGTTTGGGGAAAGCTTTTCAAACGCTGGGACTTGAAGGCCGGGAGGAAAAAAAACACCATGCCCGCGTCATTTGGGCGTCTGTATCGTCATGGGATCGGACGGCGGCCGACGACTGGGCGGCCACGGGACGCTTGCAACCGGTTTGCGGCGGGGCCTTTATGTCACGGCCTGGGATTTTCGGATGGGACAAAATCGACAGGGGATCGGCTTTGCTGGCGGAACGTCTTCCAACGGATCTGACAGGGTTGGGCGCCGATTTTGGCTGCGGATACGGTTTTTTGAGCCGCGCGGCGCAGACACGCAATCCCGGTGTTTCGAAAATATGGGCGATCGACGCCGATTGGCGCGCCTTGGCGGCTTGCCGGGAGAATATAGAGAATTCGGGGTCTGTTGCTTGTTTGTGGGAAGATTTGACAAAACCGGTCGCCGCCTTGCCGCCGCTTGACTGGGTGGTTATGAATCCTCCCTTTCACGCGGATAAGCAAGCGCAAGTCGCCTGCGGACAGGCTTTCATTGAAAACGCTGCGCGATCCCTGAAACCAGGCGGGCGCCTGTTTATGGTTGCAAACGTTCATTTACCTTATGAACCTGTGCTGCGCGCCGGATTTACAACGGTGGATAAACGATTCGAAGGGGACGGGTTTAAAATCTTCGTCGCCACGCGGTAGATTTCCGCGCCTATGTTTCGTTTCCCCGGTCCCGCCGCAAGAGAACGTAGAGCGCCCCGTCTCCGCCATCTTTGGGTTGTGCGGGAATCGCCCGCAGGACGATGTCCGACAAAGGATGCATTCCCAGCCATTCCGGGACCCGCCGGCGGAGGATTCCTTCGCTCGCCCGGCTGCGACCTTTTCCAGTGATCACAAGCACGCAGCGTCTCCCGGCGTTCTGCGCCGTGACCAGAAACGCGTTCAGCGCCGCGTAGGCTTCGTCCTGGATCAAACCGTGTAGATCCAGTCGGCCTTCGATCCGCATCTTTCCCTTACGCAGGCGTTCTTCGCTACGCCTATCAAGCCCCGGAAGGGACGAATTCTTCGATTTTTCAACCTGTGTATATGTTTGCGTTATATGAATTTTTTCTTCTATACGATACGAGTTGTTTCGTATTTTTTCTTTTGTTGTTTTGGACGAAAACCGGTTTTCCGCGGGAGCGACGTTTCTTTGAATTGGCCGAACATCCCTTGTGACGGTAGCCCAGAGATCCTGGTCGTTTTTTTCATCGGGTGTTTTGTCTTCTGACATCGTGTTTTGCTTCTCTGGTGGCTTTTTCGGTCTTCCGAGGTCATAATAACAAAAAGAGGATCGTTCGATGAAGACCTTTTGGTTTGTCTGCCTGATTTTTGTATGTCTTCCAGCCGTTTTTCCGACTGTCGCGCGGAGTCAGGACGTCCCTTCCTTTGATGCCAGCGCTTTTTCCTCGACCGAGAAAGCGGGGTTTGCCTTTAACACGCTGGCCCGCCGGCAACCCGATTTCGTGCGTTGGATTAAAAGCCGGATTTTGTGGGAGACCCTTACGCCTGTTGATCGCATCGCCTATCTACAAAGCGAAACGAAACGTCTTCAAAACGGTTTCGTTCTTTATGATCCGCGGGTTGACCTTATTCCCGTGCGAACGGATGTGCTGTTTACCATCTCGTCCCCGGGGACGGGCGGCGGCTCTTTTTTACGGATCGAACCGCCGGACCAGGAAGTGCTCTTTTTCCCTTTTCTGACGGGGGATGTCTGGATTTTCGTATTGCCCGTGGAACCCTCCTTTTTTACCCGCATTCCTTTATCGCAAGAGGCCGCGGAGCGTTTACGGACGGATGGCGCTACGTTGGATACGCCGCAAAAAGGGGTTTTGTTCTTGTCGCTACGGCCGGAAGCCGTCGATCTGTCCGCGCCTTTCGATCGGGAAGGCGGCGTGACAGGCTGGGGCATGACGGCCGCCATCGCCGCTTCCAGGCTTGAAAGCGCCCCGGGGGCAGATATCTTGTGGGAATACAAAGCCCCGGATGACTAAAGTCAGATAGCACGGAGGTCTGCGTCATGTATTCACGGCTCGATCCTGTTTTTCGTACACAATTCCGACAAGCAGAGACAACGGATGCCGGACTTCATATCCCGCGTGAAGACGTCCGGAACGAAGGCCGCAGGAAAAACGGCCGCAAGGACGAGGAGGAGGGACAAGATCTGTGGGAAGACAGCATGGCTGTTTCCGTCGTCGCCCTCCAGAGCTTTCTGGCCGAGCTTATTGCAACGCAAACCCCGACGGAGGCGGAAAAAGAAGACCTCGTCCTATTGTCGCCTCCCTCCGACACCGCGCCGGCGGCAGAAACCAGACAGGCGCTTGCGGCTTACGGACATGCCGCGGAGATCACGCATAAACCGGTTCAGAGGCCGCCGCCGCATACGGTGCCGGAGGGGAAAGCGGATCGTCTGACGCCAGAGGAATTGCGGGCGATACAGAAACTTCTGGGGTCCTTAAAAGCCTTGCAGGATCGGCGGATCGAGTCTATTACCCTACGGCCGGCCGCCAGTTTTCTGCAAAGTCTGATCGACGCGGTGGCGCTGGCAAAAGATGGAAAAAAGTAATGGCCGCGACACGTTGGAAACTGACCATCGAATATCAGGGAAGCGGCTATTGCGGCTGGCAACGGCAGCAAGACGCCGATAAGCCGTCGATTCAACAGGCCGTGGAAGACGCCATCACCGGTTTTTGTCAGCAAAATATCCGTATTCATGTCGCCGGCCGCACAGACGCGGGGGTACATGCGCGGGGCCAGGTGGCCCATTTCGATCTGGCCTACAGACGTCCCTTGAGCGGGTTTGATCTTGCCAAGGCCTTGAACGCGCACCTCAGGGCGGAGCCGATCGCGATCGTCGCGGCGGAAGAGGTTCCGGACGATTTCCACGCCCGTTTTCACGCGACGAACAAGCTGTACACTTACCGGATTCTCAATCGTCCGGCCCCGCCGGCTCTGGAGACGGGTCGTGTCTGGCATGTCAAAAAACCTCTCAACGCGCAGGCCATGGCCGAAGCGGCGACGGTTTTGCTGGGCCATCATGATTTTACCAGCTTCCGCGATTCCCAGTGTCAGGCGAAATCCCCGGAGCGCACGCTGGACCGGCTGGATATCGAAACGCTCCCTTATGACGGGCAGGGCGGGACGGAGATACGGTTTCACGCCGAAGGGCGCTCTTTCCTCCACCATCAGGTCCGCAACATGGTCGGAACGCTCGCATTGGTAGGGGAAGGGAAATGGACGAAACAGGACGTGAAAACAGCTTTGGAAGCCCGGGATCGGACGAAGAGCGGCCCTACGGCCCCGGCGGACGGGCTGTATCTGGTCCGGGTGGATTATCCGGAAAAGTAACGATCCAGAACAGCTCGATACACGGCGGCCGTCTTTGTAAGATGATCGACCGGAATGCGCTCGTCCACATGGTGGCACAGACCGCAGAGCGGCCCAAATTCGAGAACGGGACAATATTTATAAATAAACCGGGCGTCCGAAGATCCGCCGATCGTATCCAGCACAGGCCGAATTCCGGTGATGCCTTCCACGCAATCCTGAACCAGCGTCGCAAAGTCGCCCGGCGGTGAAAAAAAGCTCTCCGCCCCGCGGATCCAGTCGACGGATACGGTGATGCCGCCTTGCTCGTGACGCTGGATATCTTGTGTCAATAAGGCCTCCAGCGATTCATGCGTATGCAGGTCGTTAAACCGGATGTTAAAGGTCGCCGTGACTTGCGCGGGGGTGACGTTTCCGGCCTTGTTCCCGGTGTCGACCGTGACCCATTCCAGATTCGAAGGCTGGAAATAGGCGCTCCCGTCATCCAGCTTTAGCCCGTTCAAGCCGTGCATGATGTCCCCTATCACAGGCAGGGGATTGCGTGCCTGGTCCGGATAGGCGACGTGGCCCTGCTGGCCCGTGACGGTCACGTGACCGCTCAGGGATCCGCGTCGGCCGATTTTAATCATGTCGCCGCATTCGTTGAGAGAGGTCGGTTCCCCCACGAGACAGACATCCGGAACGTATCCGTTTTCAGCCATCCACGCCAGTGTCCGGACCGTACCAATATTGCGCGTGTGTTCTTCGTCCCCCACAATCAGGAAACTGATCGATCCTTGTTTCGGACGTCCGAAGGCGAGCGCAGCCGCGGCGAAGGCCGCTACGCCGCCCTTCATGTCCACCGCGCCGCGGCCGTATAAAACGCCGTCATGGATTTCCGCCGCGAAGGGCGGACGGCTCCAGCGTGCTTCATCCCCCACGGACACGACGTCCGTATGACCTGAAAAGCAAAAATGCGGTCCGAGCGCCGGACCGTCTATCCGCGCGAACAGGCACGAGACGCCGTCAAACTCCAGCGGATAGCACGCATACCCCGCAGGCTCCAGCAGGTCGATCAAAACCTTTTGCGCGCCGCGATCCGCAGGCGTGATGGACGGCACACGAATCAAAGATTGTAAAATCGAAACGGGATCGGTCATGAGTGAAACACTAGCAAAGACCGCTAGGAAAGGACAGCTTTAAGTGTCATTTAAACGACTATAGAAAGCTGACGATCATGGCAATGCGCTTGTTGCCATCGAAAAAGGGACGGTTTGTTGCCAGCCCGTAAGCGTACGCCACGGCCATAGCCGTGATATCGACGGTGTTTTCGCCGTAGAAAAATAAATGGCGAGGACGGTCCAATGCGGACTCCAAGCCTTCCTCATCTCTGATGCCTGTCAGGCGCGCCGTTCAAGGACGTACAGGGCCAGTACCTTTAACATCTCGGCACGGTTTTCGAAAAGATGAAGATGTCGAACGGCCTGTTGCACTAGCATCTCGGCGCGCATTTTCGCCTGTTCCTTGCCCATCGCAGTCACAAAGGTCGTCTTGCCAGCTTCGCCGTCCTGGTTGGCCGGTTTTCCGGTCAACTTCGGATCGGCTTCGACGTCCAGAATGTCGTCGGTCACCTGAAAGGCGAGGCCGAGATCCCGGGCGTAGTTGCGCAAGGCTTTTTTGTGCGGTTCGTTCCCTTTCCCGATGATGGCGCCGGCTTCGCACGCGAACTCGAACAACGCCCCGGTCTTCATCCGTTGCAGGCGGGACAGGGTGCCCAGATCGAACTCCTCACGCTCCCCGATCAGGTCCAGCATCTGGCCGCCGCACATGCCGTGACCGCCCGCCGCCCTCGCGAGCGCCGTGACCAGCTCGCAACGCACGCGCGGATCTTCATGTGTTTCCGGGTCGGACAGAACCTCGAAAGCGAGGGTCAAAAGGGCATCGCCCGCGAGAATGGCTGTTGCCTCGTTATAGGCCCTGTGGACCGCCGGCTTTCCGCGCCGCGTATCCGCGTTGTCCATGGCGGGGAGATCGTCGTGGATCAGGGAATAGCAATGCACAAGCTCCAGCGCCGCCGCGACGCGCCGGGCGCGTTTGGGATCGACATTGAACAGCCTGGCGGATTGCATCAGCAAAAAGGGGCGCAGCCGTTTCCCGCCGTTCAGCGTGCCGTAGCGCATCGCTTCGAACAAAGGTGCCTCGGGCAGGTCCGTATGCGGCAAAAGCCGCTCGATCGTCTTGTCGACGGCCTCGCGGACTTCGTCCATTTTTTCCTGCAGATGGGACGGCGCTTCGCGGGGAGATGGCATCCTAGGACTCCTCTGTTCCAAACAATTCCGTTGCGACGGCGCCGTTCGGGGCTACGGTGATTTTCTCGATTTTTTCCTGCGCCGTGCGAAGCTGAGCTTCGCAATGCTGTTTCAGAGCCACGCCGCGTTCATACAGCGCGATCGAGTCCGCCAGCTTCGCCTGCCCAGTTTCGAGGGCGCGCACGATACTTTCCAGCTCCGCCAGCGCGTCTTCGAAGCTTAAACGATCTACGGGAATCTTTTCATTCATAACGCGGCAGTGTACGCGAAAACGACAAAAGTCTCAAGACGAGAGTCGCGCGGGTTGACAGGAGGAGACCGAGAATGATCTAGCGTATAATCCTGTATTTGAAAGACATCTCACGCATGTGATCAGAGTGAAGCAACGGGGCAATTTTCTTCTGGACAGAAGAGTCTTCTACGAATCTCTTGCCCGCTTCTGCCGCGAACGCGGATGCGGCCGAGAAAGTAGGAAAAGCCGTAAATTTTTCTGATAAATAGGAACAGGGAAGCTCCGTGTTCTGTATTGGCGAAAAGGATCCTATTGTCACCGTTTGCTTTTCGGGCCATCCGTACCCCCATGCAAGTTCTTGGGCCGGATTCAAATTGTCCGGATGATCTCGGTATGTCAGGTCCAGACGGACTGTTTTCTCTGTATCGACAAAAAAACACTGCGACGGGGTAAAAAGGCTCGGCAAGCTATCGGGCAGCATCAGTCTTTTGACAATTTCTTCGAGTCTATTCGTCTTGTTTTTCAATGTTTCCCGGATGTCTTCGTCATCTTTGGTTATGCTTGCATCGCCCACAAGGGAGGAGACGATGGGTAACATGATGAGCAAAAAAGACAATCCGAAGGACCATCTGACCTTCATCTGATTTTTAAGCGCCTGAAGGTCCAATAAGTTCGCGCAAAATTTTTTCATTGTCATGGCGTCTCTCTTTCGTAAAAATGGGGAGCGCGCCTATTAAACGGGTTTTTTTCTGAAAATACAAGACATAATTATTCGTCACCCATTTTCAGGGCCGCGATAAAGGCGCTTTGGGGGATTTCCACGTTCCCGTACATGCGCATTTTTGCTTTCCCTTTTTTCTGTTTTTCCAATAGCTTGCGCTTTCTGGTTATGTCCCCGCCGTAGCATTTCGCGGTGACGTCCTTGCGGAAGGCGGAAATCGTCTCGCGGGCGATGACTTTACCGCCGATCGCGGCCTGCACGGCGATTTTGAACATCTGGCGGGGGATCAGGTCTTTGAGGCGTTCGCACAGCGTCCGGCCCCGATATTCGGCCTGTGAGCGGTGGACGATCATCGCCAGAGCGTCGACGCCCTCTCCGTTGACCAGAATTTGCATCTTGACCAGGTCGTTCTCCTGGTAGCCGTCCAGGTGGTAGTCGAAGCTCGCATAGCCACGGGAAATGGATTTCAGCCGGTCGTAGAAATCAAACACGACTTCGTTCAGCGGCAGGCGATATTCCAGCATCGCCCGGTTTCCGGCATAGGTCAGGTTCAATTGTTCCCCCCTCCGTTCCTGGCATAGCTGCAACAGTCCGCCGAGATATTCGTCCGGCGTGAGGATCGTCGCGCGGATCCAGGGCTCTTCGATATGGTCGATATAGACGGGGTCCGGTAAGTCGACGGGGTTGTAGAGCTCCTCCATCGTGCCGTCGGTCCTGTAGACGTGATAGACGACGCTGGGCGCGGTGGGGATCAGGTCCAGATCGAATTCCCGCTCCAGCCGCTCCTGTATGATCTCCATATGCAAAAGACCAAGAAAGCCGCAACGGAATCCCATCCCCAGCGCCTGAGAGTTTTCCGGTTCATAATGAAGCGATGCGTCGTTGAGTTTCAGTTTTCCGATCGAATCGCGCAGTTTTTCATACTCGCCGTTATCGACCGGGAAGAGGGAACAAAACACCATCGGAACGCTGGGCTTGAAGCCGGGCAGGGGGGTATCGCAGCGGCGCCGTTCCTCGGTAATCGTATCGCCGACAAGGGTTTCGGAAATATCCTTGATTCCGGCCGTGATAAAGCCCATTTCCCCGGGGCCGAGCGCGTCGAGCAGGACTTTTTTCGGGGTAAACATCCCCACCCGGTCGATCTCCCGCGCGGCTTTCGTCCCCATGAAATAGGCCTTCATGCCCTTGCGCAGATAGCCGTCGATCACGCGTACCAGAATCACAACCCCGAGATAGGGATCGTACCAGCTATCGACCAGAAGGGCCTTGGCGGGTTTTTCGGCGTCGCCTTCCTCGGGCGGTGGCAGGCGCGTGACGATCGCTTCCAACAGACCCCCGATCCCAATCCCGCTTTTCCCGGACACCAAAACCGCGTCCGCGGCCGGAAGCCCCACGACGTCCTCGACCTGCTGCGCGACGCGCTCCGGCTCGGCGGCGGGCAGGTCG
>JAGRJZ010000084.1 GCA_020442505.1 Alphaproteobacteria bacterium
ACCCGGTGCGGTTTATCGGGAATCGGTCCTCCGGTAAACAAGGTTACGCGATCGCCGCGGCGCTCGCGCAAGCGGGGGCGGATGTGACGCTTGTCTCAGGGCCGGTTGCCCTCCCCGCGCCGGACGGGGTTCGCGTTGTCCGCGTCGAAACCGCGGAGCAGATGCTGGCCGCCTGCGAAGCGGCGCTACCGGTTGATATTGCCGTGTGCGCGGCTGCGGTTTCTGATTACGCGCCGTATCGGATCGAAAAAAACAAGATAAAAAAAGACAGAAACAAAACGCCGCAATTTATTGATTTAAAAGAAAACCCGGATGTCCTTCAAAGGCTTTCAACGCCGGGGGCTGCGCGTCCTTCGCTGGTGGTGGGGTTTGCGGCCGAGACGGAAGATCTGCTGGATAATGCTGCGGCCAAGCGGCTGAAAAAAGGGTGCGACTGGTTGCTGGCGAATGACGTGGGGTCCGAAAATATCTTTGGCGCCGATGAGAATCATGTTTATCTGGTCACCGATTCCGGAATCGTGGAATGGGAAAGAGCCGGAAAACGGGACGTCGCCGAAAGGCTTGTCCGCGAGATTTGTGATTTTATGAACGAGGAGCACCATGACCGATCCGATCGAAATCGCCCTGACGCCGCATGAGCATGCCGTGGGGCTGAACTTGCCGACTTACGCGACGGCGCAGTCCGCGGGTATGGATCTGACCGCCGCGCTGGAAGAGGCGATCGAGCTGGCGCCCGGCGAGCGCGCGCTGATCCCGACGGGGTTGTCCATTGCGCTGCCCGCGGGGTACGAGGCACAGGTGCGCCCGCGCTCGGGTCTCGCGCTCAAACACGGGGTGACGGTCTTGAACAGCCCCGGCACGATCGACGCGGATTACCGCGGGGAGATCGGCGTGATCCTGATCAACCACGGACAAGAGGACTTCACGATCGAGCGCGGCATGCGCATCGCCCAGATGGTGATCGCCCGCCATGAGACGGTCCATTGGACCGTCGTGCAGGAACTGAACGAAACCGCCCGCGGACAAGGCGGATTCGGGTCAACGGGGAAGGGGTGAAAGGTTCCCGCACGGGTATGTCGTGGCCATTCTTCCTCCTGCTGATCCATCTTTTTTGACTCTTTGCCCTTTTCTCTCTTAGGGTGTCTCCGTTGCGCTTGTGGGGTTTTTCGGCTTCCAGACATAGTGGGGGAATACCGAAAAATTTCCCTTCAATCCCCGGGCTTTCTATCGTAAACCTCCCTCTATGGGAAACATAGTTGCAGCTCCGAAAACCTCCGATGATTTCATCGCCGACGGGCACACGCCCATGATGGCGCAATATCTGGCGGTCAAGGAGGCGCATCCGGATTGCCTGCTGTTCTACCGCATGGGGGATTTTTACGAGCTGTTCTTCGACGACGCGCTGACGGCGTCCGAGGCGCTGGACATCACTCTGACCAAACGCGGGCGGACGAATGGCGACGATATTCCGATGTGCGGCGTACCGTTTCATGCCTGCGAGCCTTATCTGGCGCGGCTGATCAAGGCCGGGTTCAAGGTCGCGATCTGCGAGCAGACCGAAACTCCGGAGGAAGCCAAAGCCCGGACGAAAGCCGCCGGACAGCCCGCGAGCAAGGCCATGATCCGCCGGGACGTCGTCCGGATCGTCACCCAGGGGACGTTGACGGAGGAGAACCTGCTTTCCGCGCGGGAGAGCAATTACTGCGCCGCGCTGGCCGAGATCGGCGGGCAATACGGCCTGTCGTGGCTGGAGCTTTCGACCGGCGCTTTCTTTGTCCAGGCCGTTCCCGCGGGCGGTATCGCGGCGGCGCTGGCCCGGGTGAACGCGAGCGAAATCCTGATTCCGGACCGGTTCACGAGGACGCCGGAAATCTACGATCAGCTCGCGCCGGCGCAGGGCGTGCTGACGGTGCAAAGCGCCAGCCTGTTCGATTCCGCGAACGCGCAAAAGCGTCTGGAAAGGCTGTTCGGGGTCGGCACGCTGGAATCCTTCGGCGGGTTTTCTCGCGCCGAAATTGCCGCGGCGGGGGCTCTGATCGACTATGTAGAACGAACCCAGGTCGGTCAGTTGCCCTATTTGTCCCGGCCGCAGCAGATCGTCGCCGGCGCGGTGATGGAGATCGACGCCG
>JAGRJZ010000085.1 GCA_020442505.1 Alphaproteobacteria bacterium
TCGCCTCGATCTTCGCCTGGACGCGGGGTCTGCAATATCGCGGGCAATTTGACGGGAACGAGGACCTGATCGCCTTTGCAAAGACACTGGAAGATGTCTGCGTGCAGACCGTCGAAGCCGGCCACATGACCAAGGACCTGGCGCTTCTGGTCGGCGGTGACCAGAAATGGCTGACGACCGAGGCGTTCATGGACAAAATCGTGGAAGGACTGAAAAGGAAGACAGGATAAGGTGAGAGATATGACAGATGATCAACCCCGCTGGGTTTACCGCTTCGACAACTATAAGCGCGCTTTCGGACTTTTACGGGAAGCGATCGAGATCATGGAAACACGGGAACTTACCGCGTTAGAAAAGGAAGGAATCGTTCAGCGTTTTGAATACACGTGGGAGCTAGCGTGGAAAGTCATAAAGGACTATCTGGAACGTGAGGGTGTCGTTCTGGATAAGGTGACCCCTGCTTCTGTTATCCGGGCGGCCTTCGCGGCGCGCGTTATCACGAATGGCGAGGGATGGATGAAGGCGCTTGATGCACGAAATCAAATGTCCCACGTGTACAACATGAAAAGCTTTGAAGCCGTCATAGAAGACATCCGCACGCTTTATCTGGGTCTCTTTGATGAACTGAACATGTTTTTGATGGAAACCCTCGTAAGGGAGCAAGGCTCAAAACCATGAATGAACATGGATTGACGGCGGAACAAATCCGTACGATCGCGACCATTCTAAGCCCCTATGCCGACCGGATCGAAACTGTCGCCTTGTTCGGCTCCCGGGCACAGGGGACGTACCGGCCAGACTCCGATATTGACATGGTGCTTTACGGTTCGGTGGGCGCTCATGAGATTGCCCGTCTCCACACGCTCTTTGATGACAGCTCTTTACCCTTTCCGGTTGATATCAAAGCTTATCAGCTGATCGATTACGGACCGCTCAAAGATCATATCGACAGGGTAGCCGTCCCTCTGCTAAGGCAAAGGGATCTGACGGAGGATGGTTTTAATGTTCAAGCATAACAGAAAAACGACAAGGACATTCTATATAGGTCTTTCCTCCCGCTGGCGGTGGTTCTCGTTCTGGCTTCTGGCCGCCCCTCTCCTGTTTCTACCGGTCTTGGTGGAGGCCTCCCCCCTTCCATCGGAAAAACCCTACCTTCTTCCCTATGTCGGGGAGATGCAAACGCACAAGACCCGGTACGAGGACACGCTGGTCCAAATCGCGCGGGACCATGATCTGGGGTTTAACGAGCTGCGCGCCGCCAATCCGGGGGTCGATCCGTGGCTGCCGGGCAAGGGGGTGAAGCTGACCCTCCCGACGCGGCATTTGCTTCCCCGCGCGCCGCATGAAGGGATCGTGATCAACCTGCCGGAGATGCGCTTGTTCTACTACGAAAATCCGTATCGCGCGCCGATCACCCATCCGCTTGGAGTGGGGCGGGAGGGGCTCTCGACCCCCTCCGGGACGACGACCGTCATCCGGAAACAGGAAAAGCCCGACTGGCGCCCGACAGCCCGCATGCGAACGGACAACCCCGATCTGCCGTCGGTCGTACCGCCCGGGACGGCCAATCCGCTGGGCACGCATATATTGTATCTCGGCTGGCCGGAATACGGCATTCACGGCACGAACAAACCCTTTGGAATCGGCCGCCGTGTCAGCAGCGGCTGTATTCGTCTTTACCCGGAAGACATTAAAACCTTTTTCGAACAGGTACCGGTCGGCACGAAGGTCAGAGTCGTCAATCAGCCCGTTAAAGCAGCCTGGATCGACGATGCGTTTTATATCGAGGCACATCCGACCCTGGATCAAGCGGATGACGTCGAGCAGAACGGCGGCCCGCCGGACTACGTCTTCACGCAGGACGAGATGAACGCCGTTCTGGAGGCCGCCGGCCCCGACGCTGTCGATCGCCTGGACTGGGCGGCCGTGCGGGACGTTATTCGTGCCCGGGCGGGCTATCCCGTAAAAGTCGCAGTTAAAAAACAGGAAAAATCCGACAACGCCGCGCAAGAAAAGCGGGGAGAAAACGCGTTATGACGGCACTTTCGTTACCGCCGCCCAAAGCGATCCTGTTCGACTGGGACGGGACGTTGGTCGATACGATGGGCTGCGTTTTGAACGGACATAACGCCGTCCGTCGGCATTTTGGGTTGCCGGAGTGGAAAATGGCCGGCTACAAAGACACGATCGCGCATCGCTCCTCGCGTGAAGCCTATCCGGATCTCTACGGCCCGCGGGCGCCAGAGGCGCTGGAGGTTCTATACAACTATATCAAGGCCCACCATCTGGCGGATCTCTCGCTTCTTTCGGGCGCCGCAGCTTTGTTGGATTTTATTGCACGATCGGACGTTCCGATGGGGGTCGTCAGCAACAAGCGGCATGAAATCTTACAGGAAGAAGTCGTTCATCTCGGCTGGAGGCCATTGTTTTTCGCGATCGTCGGGGCGGGTTATGTTGCGCGGGACAAACCCGATCCGCTTATCTTCGAAACGGCGCTGGCCGAAGGCGGGATCGACGTGCCTGCGGGGGATATCTGGTATGTCGGCGATTCCAGCGCGGATATGGATATGGCCCGCAATGTGGGATGCCGCGCGGTGTTGATCGGCTCGGGCGACAAGACGAAACTGGTTGAAACATGCAAGCCGGACGCGGTTTTCGATTCCTGTAACGGGTTGCAAAACGCGCTCGCAAGTTGTATGTCACGGAATGTGTGAGGAAAGATTGCCTGTCTTGTCCTTTCATAAACAACAAAAAATGATAATAAAAACAACAAAATAAGGACAAGAAATGCCTGAAAAAAGCCAAAACGTGCAAGACATATTTCTGAACAAGATCCGCAAGGAACGCATGAATGTGACCGTTTTTCTGGTCAACGGGGTCAAGCTCCAGGGCATCGTGACGTGGTTCGACAATTTTT
>JAGRJZ010000006.1 GCA_020442505.1 Alphaproteobacteria bacterium
GCCGATATCGGCGGCACCAACGCCCGCTTTGCGCTGGCGGATCCGGAGGGCATCAGGGGCGAGAGGGTTCTGAAATGCGCCGATTATGTAACGATCACGGACGCCGTTTCGGCTTATCTGGAAGACGTCGGGGAAACGGGGAAGATCGCGCGGGCGGCATTCTCGATCGCCGGACCGGTCGGCGGCGATCGCTTTGCCATGACGAATTTGCCCTGGGAATTTTCTATCGAAGACACGCGGCGGTCTCTCGGGTTTGACTCCTTTCGTCTGTTAAACGATTTCGAGGCGCTCGCGTTGGGCGTGCCGCATCTTCAGTCTGCCGATGTGACGCAAATCGGAACGGGTGTCCCGCGATCCCAAGCGCCGATCGGCGTGTCCGGCCCCGGAACCGGTTTGGGCTGGGCGTCTTTGTTCTGGGACGGGGCCCGGTATCGGGCCGTCGCGGGGGAAGGCGGCCATGGCACCATGCCCGCGCGGACCCAGCGGGAGTTCGATATCTTTCGCACGCTCCGCTATAAATATCGGCATGTGTCGGCGGAGCGCGTCTGTTCCGGCAAAGGGCTTGAAAACGTTTATAACGCCATCCGTATTTTGGACGGGCGGCTGGTCGATTTGCCGGACCGCACGGCGGAGGACATCAGCGCCGCCGCGCTGGACGGATCGTGTCTTGTGTGCGCGGAGTGTCTGGATCTGATGATGGGGTTTTTGGGGGCGTTCACGGGCAGTCTTGCCTTGGCCATCGGCGCGCACGGAGGCATTTATCTGGTCGGCGGAATCATCAACCAGCTCGGGGATTATTTTTATACTTCCCGCTTCCGGGAGGAGTTCGAACGCAAGGGGCGCTTCGAGGATTATCTGAAAAACATCCCGACCTACGTGATCCAGCATGATTTTCCGGCCTTTCTCGGCTTGTACGACGATGTCATGCGGGAATCGTAAATTTCATGGAAGACGACGACAACACGTTTTTTCTTCTGGTTCCCGCCGAAGGGGCCGGGGCGCGGCTGGACAAGTTTCTGGCCGTATCCTGCGCTGATCTGTCGCGTTCCCGCTTGAAGGCGCTGATTCAGGCTGGCGATGTAACTTGCAACGGCGTTGTGTGCCGGGATCCTGCGGCGAAGATGCGGCCGGGAGACGCGATTGCGATCACCGTTCCGCCCCCGGTGGAGGATACGCCGCGTCCTGAAAACATCCCGCTGGACGTTGTTTACGAAGACGAGGCCCTGCTGGTCATCAATAAACAAGCGGGGCTGGTCGTGCATCCCGGCGCGGGGAACCGGGAGGGGACGTTGGTCAACGCCCTGCTGTATCATTGCGGAGAGAGCCTGTCCGGGATCGGGGGCGTACGCCGTCCGGGGATCGTGCACCGGCTGGACAAGGACACGAGCGGGTTAATGATCGTCGCAAAAACGGACGCCGCGCACCAGGCCTTGGCCGCGCAGCTGGCGGATCGCAGTCTGAGCCGTCGTTATCTTGCGCTGGTCTGGGGGGCGCCGCGCCTCAGAACCGGGACCATCGAGGCACCCATCGCGCGACACGCGACAAATCGCTTGAAAATGGCCGTTACAGCTAAAAACGCGCGCATTGCCGTTACGCATTATACGGTTTTGGAAACGTTCGGCGGTGGGGCGGCGAGTCTTGTGTCCTGCAAGCTGGAGACCGGACGCACGCATCAGATCCGGGTGCATATGCAACATCTGGGTTTCCCGCTGATCGGCGATCCGCTTTATGGCCTGCAACAGACCGCGGCGCGCGCGATGCTGAAGAAAGGCGGGTATGAGACGGCGGCTCAGGTCATCGCTTTGTCCTTTCCTCGCCAGGCGCTCCATGCCTGCGGGCTTGCCTTTGTCCACCCGCTGACGGACAACCCGATGACCTTCGATGCCCCGCCACCGGAGGATCTCGAGACGCTTGTCAGCTACCTTAAACAGGTGTAGAACGGGTCCATATGATCCAGAAATATTCCATTCCTTCTCAGAAAGACCTTCTGGCCTATATCAAGTCGCTGGCGATGCCGGTGGGGAAGAGTGATCTCGCCAAAGCCTTCGGGATCAAGGGCGACGACCGGATCGCGCTGAAGGACATGCTCCGCGCGTTGGAAAAGGACGGAATGATCGTCAAGCAGCCGGGCGGGGATTATACCGTGCCGGACGGTTTACCGCATGTCGCGGTTTTAGAGATTACGGATATCAACTTGGACGGAGACGTGTTTGCCCGGCCGGTGGAATGGGATGCGGCGCTTCAGGGTCCGCCTCCTCTTGTCGAGATTCGCCCGGATAAAAAGGGTCACGGCGCGGGAGACAAGGGCGATCGTGTTTTAACGCGTTTGCACCGGACCGGCGCGCGGCGCTACGAAGGCCATGTGATTCGCAAGCTGGACACGCCCCGCTATCGGGCGCTGGGGCTGGTGATGAAGGATTCGCACGGCGGGTTTGTTCTTCACCCGACCGACCGAAAGGCCAAATATTCTTTCGACATCGCGCAAGCGGATTTGAACGGCGCGACGGTGGGCGATCTGGCGGTCGGAGAAATTCAGCCGGCACGCGGGACGAACCGGAAAAAAGTCCGAATCGTCGAGCTGGTCGGTCGGCGGGACGATCCGAAGGCCATCAGTCTGATCGCGATCCATGAACAGGGGTTGCGGCACGCGTTTCCGGCGGAGGTTCTGGAAGACGCCGAAAAATTAAAGAACCCCTCCCCCCGCCGTGGAGAGACGAAAGAAACCGGCGTGCCCGGCCTTCAAGGTCGCGAGGACCTTCGCGAGGTGCCGTTGGTCACGATCGACGGGGCGGACGCACGGGATTTCGACGACGCCGTTTTTGCCGAGAAAACATCCGACGGGGGGTTTCACCTGATCGTGGCGATCGCGGATGTGTCGTATTACGTCCGGGCCGGATCGGCGCTGGATAAGGAAGCCTATTTGCGCGGGAATTCGACTTATTTCCCCGACCGGGTCGTGCCGATGCTGCCGGAGGCCTTGTCGAACGATCTGTGCTCTCTGCGCCCGCACGAAAACCGGGCTTGTCTGGCGGCGCATTTATGGATCGACGGGCAAGGGCGCCTGAAAAACTATAAATTCGTGCGCGGGATCATGCGGTCGGTCGCGCGTTTGGTGTACGAACAGGTGCAGGCGGCCAAAGACGGTTTGCCCGACGATATGACGGGGCCGTTGATGGAGAGGGTCATTCTTCCTCTCTACGAAGCCTATGCTGTTTTGTTCGAGGCCCGGGAAAAGCGCGGCGCGCTGGATTTGGACCTGCCCGAGCGGCGGATTGTCATTGACAAAACCGGCGTGATGACCGGAGTCGCTCAGCGCGTGCGGGTCGATGCACATAAATTGATCGAGGAATTCATGATCCTGGCGAACGTCGCGGCGGCGCGGGCGTTGGAGGATCGCCGGGCGGCTTGCGTCTATCGGGTGCATGAGCCGCCCTCTCCGGACAAGCTCGATTCCGCGCGGGAATTTCTGGAAAGCTTTGACCTTATGCTTCCCAAGGGCCAGGCCGTCAAACCCGGACAGATCAACCAGATTTTGCACAAGGCCGCGGGCCATCCTTATTCCCATCTGGTCAGCGAAGTGATCTTGCGCTCTCAGGCGCAGGCGCATTACAGCCCCTATAACCACGGCCATTACGGGCTGGCGCTTACGAAATACGGGCATTTTACCTCCCCGATCCGGCGTTACGCGGATTTGCTGGTCCATCGCAGTCTGGTCGCGGCTTATGGGCTGGGCCCGGGCGCGTTGGATCAGGAACAGGAGATCCGGCTGGCCGAGATGGCCGAGCATATTTCTCAAACGGAGCGTGCCTCCATGGCCGCTGAGCGTAGCGCCGTGGATCGTTTTACCGCGGCTTTTCTGGCGGATAAAATCGGCGTGACCTTCCGCGGGCGGATTACCGGCGTCACGCGTGCGGGCCTTTTCGTCGGGCTTGAGGAAAGCGGCGCGGACGGCATCGTTCCCATGCGGACCTTGCCGGACGATTATTACGTTCACGACGAAGCCAACCATGCCTTGATCGGACGGAATAGCGGCCGAATCTATCGCATGGGCGCGTTCGTGACCATCCGCATCCGGGAAGCCAGCGGCCTAACAGGGTCCGCCGTATTTATGCTGGCCGAGGATTCGTTGGACGGCGCGGACATTCCGGGCGTCACGTTCAAAAAGCCCCAATCAGCCTTTCGTCCCCGCGGTAAAACCAAAAAAGGCAACAAACGCCATAAAGGAAAAAAATACGGCAGGAAGAGGGACAAACGGTAAGGGAGGAACTTATCCCGCTTTTTTGATTTCTCGCCAAATAGGATCCGTCAGCTTGTCCAAAAGCGCCTCGTGCGCGGCTTTTTCCTCCGGGGAGAGGGTATAGGCGCGGGGCGCGCGATAGGGGCGGGATTTCCCTGTTTCGGATGCCGCGTCTTGACCCGCCTTGGTGTCCTGATCCGCGAGCAGGCCCAACCCCCTCTGCCGTCCCCCGAGCAGCTCCAGATACACTTCGGCCAGCAGTTCCGCGTCCAGCAGCGCCCCGTGAAGCGTCCGGTTCGTGTTGTCGATCCCGAAGCGGCGGCACAGCGCGTCCAGATTGGCGGGAGAGCCGGGAAATTTCTCCCGCGCCATCAGCAGCGTATCCGTCACACGTTTCATCGACAGGGACGGAAACCCGACGGTCTTTAGCTCAGCATTCAGAAATTTCATATCGAAAGCGGCGTTATGGATGACCAGACGCGATTCTCCGCAAAAATCAAGAAAATCGGTGAAGACTTGGGAGAAAACCGGCTTATCCTTCAAAAACACGTCGGTCAGGCCATGCACTGCGACGGCGTCGGGCGGGACGCTCCGCTCCGGATTGATATATTGGTGCCAGGTCCGGCCGGTGGGGATGTGGTTGTCCAGCTCGACGCACCCGATCTCGATGAGCCGGTGCCCGTCTGCGGGCTCCATCCCGGTCGTCTCGGTATCGAGAACGATCTCCCGCATCGGTCAGAGCGCTCCCTTTTTGGGTGTGAGGATATTGACCGTTCCTGTTTCGTCGCTGATGACGCTGCGCTCCGGCAACAGGTGTCTGACGGCTTCGGGCAAAGCTTCCACCGATAGCGATGGCGCGGCGGTGTAAGGAATCGGTTTTCCCATGCGGGTCATCACGGTGGATGTCAGATAACGCTGCAACTCCTGCGCCAGCAAGGTCATGGCGGCTTCGTCCATAAAGGGCTGCGCGGCGGTGGCAGCGGGACCTTGCAGGGTCTGGAGCGCGGCCATCGCGCCTTCGATATCGCCCGCGTCGAGCAATGTTTGTGCTCGGGCGACCATCGCCTGTGTTTCGGTTCCCGTCAGCAGCGCGCCGTCCTTTTCGACCTGCAAGACGCTGTTCAGGCGGGCCTGCGCCTTTTCCCGGACGGACACATCCTCGCCCTTCAACGACGCGACGACGATATCCCCGGCCAGTCCCTTGAATTCATCGGACAATCCCTGCGGGGTCAGCACGCCTTCGGCGGCTTTGGGGGCCAGTGCCACGATCGCCGCGTTTAAATCCGGATTGTCTTCGCCCAGAAGCTGTTGCATCAAAGCCAGATCTTCCGCGAACGGGGCACTGCGGTTCAAAGACGTCCGGAGCTGCGAAAGGGTTAGCAGCATGGCCGCGGCTTGCAAATCCGTTCCGGAAACTCCCGAAAACGTTTCGGACAGGGCCGAACCTGGAATTTTCTGTGCCTCGGAAAGGGCCGCGTCCAGATGATCCATCCGACCTTGTAGTCCGGCCACAAGCGTTTGCAACTCGGCAAAGGACCCGGACAGCTGGGTTTGGCCTTCCATATCCGCGGACAAGGTCTCCAGCTTGTGGACAAGGGCAGTCATATCCGCCGGTGCGCCCAGCGCGACCATTTGCTCTTCCAGCCGAGCGATCCGTTGAGAGACCGTCCCGCCATCCGGACCGACGACTTCGCGGGTTAGGGCATCGACTTGCTGGCCGACCTGCTTGACGGTGGTCTGAACGGTTTGCGCCTGTTGACGCAAATCCGTTATCTGTTTTTTCATATCAGCGGGCAGAATATTAGCGAGAACGGATTGTTCCGTGACCTTGACATCAGCCTGCAGCGCCGATATTTGCTGCGCGTTTTGGGCGACTTGTTGTTTGACCGGCCAGAACAGAAAGACCGCGATCCCGCAGACAAGGGCCACCAACGCCCCCGCGGCCAGAACGCTGCGGTCCACGGCTTCGCCCTCCGCATGGCGGATTTCGTCCATGAATTCTTTTTTCTCGTTCGCGCGGCGGGGCATCGACCGCCGCCGGCGGTCCGTTTCGGACGAAGTTGGAACGACACGTTTTTCGTGTGCGGGAACGGTCTCCCGAGGCGGGGGCGGATTGCTGCTCCCGGCGATTCCGGCCAGGTCAATATCGTTGGCGGCCGCGGCCTTGTGGATATCCGCGATCCGGGATTCGGGAATGGCGCCCCGTTTTTTCCATCCCTGGACGGTCGTCACCGCGACGCCCAGCTTTTTGGCCATCGGCCGAATGCCGCCGAAGGCTTCGATAATCGCCTCTGCATCGGGAAGTCCCGTCATGATGTTTTGTCCTCCGGCTGCGCGCAGATACAATCCAGCAAGTTTCGCATGCCCTCCCCGTCAGGCGTATGCGCGACCTGTACGTCTTTCCAGGGAAGCATATCCAGGGACTTTAGCACCGAATCGCTGATGCACAAGGCTTTTATGCCGCGTACGGCTCCGGGATTATCGTACGTTCCGAGAAGGGAAACGAAGCTTTTCGCCGTACGGGCGGAATAAAAGAGGGCAGCCGCGATCTCGTCCCGGTCGATCGCCGCGCGACACGCCGCGGTCACGGTCGAAGCCATTGCGGCTTTATAGACGGGGCAGGGCGTGACGACGAGCCCCGGGACGGAGAGCGGCGCGGCGATATCGACGCCGCACGGATGTAAAAGCGGCGTGTCTCCGCCCAGCGATTCCTCCCGAAGCAACGATTCAAGCCCCTCGACACCTTTGCTTTCGGAGGGCGTTTTGATCATTTCCTCGGCCCACCCGGCTTTACGAAGCGCCGCCGCCGTTTTTACTCCGACCGCATAGGCGGGATGAATCCGCAAATCCGTCATCGCCGCGAACACCCGCACGGCGCGTGGGCTTGTGAAGACAAGGGCTTGATAGTCCCGCAGAGGGGGGAGGGGCGTGTCCGGCAAGGGCCGAATGGATAAAAGCGGCTCGATCAGGGGGTGATATCCACGCGCGGCAACCATCTCTGCCAGAATACGGGCGTCTTCTTCGGGGCGGGTAATAAGAATCGTGCGTTTCACCGCCCCAGAACCTCTGCCGGGACCTGTTTTTCCAAGAGGCTTCCCAGTTTGCGCCCAAGCGCGGCGGCTTCCTCCCGATTCGTGACGTTTTCCGTTTCCTGCGCAGTCCAGATATTTCCGCCATCGGGGGCCGCGACCATGACATGCAGATGCATGCGGCCATCTGCGAAAACGGCGTGGGCCCCGATCGGCGTGTGGCAGGACCCGTCCAACGCCTGGAGCGCCGCCCGTTCCGCCGCCGCGCACAGACCGGTTTTCGAGCAGTGCAGCGGATCGAACAGGTTTCGTGTACGCGAATCGTCCGTTCGTGTTTCGATCCCGACGATTCCTTGCCCTGCGGCGGGGAGCATGTCCTCCGGTTCCAGAATAGCCGCGATTTCATGCGTCAGATCAAGCCGCTTCAGCCCCGCCACGGCGAGCAGGGTTGCGTCGACCTGTTCTGCGCGCAGTTTCTCGATCCGGGTCGGGACGTTTCCACGAAACGGCACGATCTTCAGATCCGGCCTTTTGGCCAGAATCATGGCCTGACGTCTGAGGGACGAGGTGCCGACGATCGCGCCGGGGGGAAGGGCGTCCAGGGTCTCGTAACGATTCGACAAAAACGCGTCGCGCGAATCCTCTCGTGGGAAAACATGGTCCAGCGCCAGCCCCTCCGGGAGAAAAGACGGCATGTCTTTGAGCGAATGGATGCCCGCGTCGATTCGCCCCGTCATCAAGGCCTGTTCGATTTCCTTGGCGAACAGGCCTTTGCCACCCGCGGCTTCGCACAGCCGGGTTTCCCCGTTCGCGGGTTTCCAGTCCCCCGAGGTTTCAATCGTCACGGTGTCAACGGACAAGGACGGGTGCGCGCGCCGCAAGGCATCGGCAACCATATTCGTTTGCACCATCGCCAGCGCGGAGCCGCGGGTGCCGAGTCGGAGGGGCACGTCATCCATGGGAGATAGTTTTTAAGGGGTCGGTGCGCCGAAGGCAATGCCGAAAGTTTTACGATCCCCCGGGAAGGGGAGTCCTCCGAGAAACAATGGAAGGCAAAGTTCCCGGCTTTTCCGGCCCGGGCAGGACGAAAAACAGAACGGATGCCGCCTGTAAACGCTCTTCCGGAGAGCTTGGGCGCGTTTGTCTGAACTCTTCGCCGTGCAGATGGTGTAGAAGCGGTCGATCAAGAAAAGGTATTTTTTCAAAGGCTTGTGCGTTACATCCTGTTTCCTTAAAGGACCATGTTTTTTCGACATGATTATACCGCATCAACATCGGATTTCCTGTGTTGGGATGGAAAACACAGGCAATCCAGTGATAGGAATCGAATCCACCGGGGATAGACGGCAGGGGATTGCCCCCCGGCGCGACGGTGTGGTCAAGGAAAACAAGACCAAGACGGTTGGCCAGGGCTTTGATCACTTTTAGACGACTCGGTTGCTGTTGGATAGCGTGCCATATGGCGGAAATCTGCGGGTGGTCATCTTCCAATCCCAAAGCATAATGGAGCGGATTGGTGCTGTTTGCGGACTGGGAAAAGGTCAATCCCAGATTGGGAGCAATATCATGATACGCAAGCAAAGAAGAGGCGCGGGCTCGTCTGGTATCAGTTGCACCCCCCCCTCTCTCCCTGGTATGTACACGATTTCGCCGTGGGTGAGGCGGCTTCACTTTCTTGCTTTCTCGTGTTTTTTTCATTACGATAAGACCTCTCATAACCGATAAAGCGTGACGATGGCTTCTTTATTTTGACCTGCGTTATAATCCGGATTTTTTACACAATCAATCATTATGAATATTCTTGGCATCGAAACATCCTGTGACGAGACGGCCGCGGCGGTCGTGCGCGACGACCGGGTGATTCTGTCCAACGTGGTCTTAAGCCAGATTGCGGACCACGCGGTCTTTGGCGGTGTCGTGCCGGAAATCGCCGCCCGGGCGCAT
>JAGRJZ010000007.1 GCA_020442505.1 Alphaproteobacteria bacterium
TCTGTAAAAACGAAAGCTGGGACATAGAAGGGCTCCTTTCGGGAACCAGTATCCCATATCCGCAACACTTCCGGAATCCCCGTCAGGCTTTTTCGTTCGCCTGTATTCGTGATTGCACTCTACCATATTTCCCTGCACAAACAAGGTAAGCGTTGCTCATGGGGGCAAAGCCCGGGGCGTCGTAACCCCTCACATAAGCGGTTGGCATCAACCGTGATTGGTGCGTTTCCTGATAAAACAAAACGCATCAAGGATGTCGCATCTCGGTCTTCTGGCCGGGAGCGGCGGTCATGTCCAAGGCTCCGGCTAAAAAGCCGTCGGCCATTTCTTATGTGATGGTTACGAACTCCCGGTCGCCAGACATGGTTCGGGCGGGTGATTTCCAACACCTTGAGCCGGTAGGGATAAACTCGGTGGCCCGGATGCGGATCGGATGTTCGGGAGCGCCGATAAACCGCTTCGATCCCCAGCAGGCGCATCAGCCGCCGGACACGGCGACGCCCGACTTTATACCCCTGACGCCACAGATGCCGGACCATCTGACGCGATCCATAAAACCGCGTGGCAAGGAATTGCGCGTCGATCAGACGCATGAGCGCGAGATTGTCGGCGCTTTCCCCGCGCCGCTCGTAAGCATGTCTTCTGGGGGAACAAAAGTCTCAATTTGAAATTCATCCGATAGCATTCGAGCAAGTTGTTGGAACCTTGAACATATATTTCTTCTATCTTCCCTGAAGATATCATCATCTGGGTGCACAAGAAGTCTTCTGCCACCATTATATTTTTCTTGCAAGCCGGCTGAAATTGAATAAACCAAATCGTGAGCGTGCGCTTCGCTCTTAATAATCATGGAAATATCGTTGCCAACGGGCTTAGTGCGGTCATAGGTTACAACGGGAATGTCATGGCCTGACCTTTTGTGTTGCAGGTAGCATAATGCCGCGTTTTGGAGTACAAAGGGTTCGTACAATGCTCTGTACTCCTCGTTCTCTGTATGTAGAGAAATAACAAGAGCTTCTATATTTTCCCAACGCGCAGCGAGTAAAACTTCATTGTAACTGTTCCCATGATTGTTGTGCGTTTCGTAAGAATGCGCAAGGCAGCGCAGCACGTTCTTGCCAGCTAAAAGGCCTTTTGGTGAGGCTGAAAATTCGAATTCGTTGCCTGCTATGGAAGAGAAGTGAGCCTGTACTTCAGGAACGTCCGATACTTCACTGCGTATAGTTTTTTCGAATGGGCGCTTGCCGGAACATAAATCGAATTCACTGACTTGAATTACCCGGCAGGGCCTTTGGGCATTTTCATCGAGATTGATGAAATAGTCTACGCTACTCCAGTTTTCTTCTATTGACGCTGTGATCGTTTTAATATTTCTCTTCGGAAGAAGATAGTTTGCAGAAAGAATCGGCAATTCCTTGTTAGAAAGTGCGGTCAGCCAGTCTAATTCTGAGCAATAAGAGCTATTATCGTCCAGGTACCCTGCCGTGTACCAATCTATTCCGGGGTTTTTCCTTCCACAACAACGGAGCGCCAAGTTTCCTTTTGCTCGTAGTGCATTGATTCTTTGAGACGTATTCATAAGTGTATCTTTCATGGTAAATATCTTCTCAGAACCTGCCTTATAAAGTGTACGGCCAATTCGTTAAGATTTGATGATGAAAAATACACAAAAACGCTTTGAAGCCCATCGCCCGCAAGGTCTTTCCGGTTGTAAACGAAGAACGACGAACGGAAACAAACCCAGACAAAAACAAAACCCCTTGTTTACCAAGGGGTCTGTGATCGCATACGAATATCAATGAATGTTAGCGAAAGAAAGTTTGGTGGGCCCGGAGGGACTTGAACCCCCGACCAAACCGTTATGAGCGGTCCGCTCTGACCAACTGAGCTACAGGCCCTTTTCCAAAAGCTGTTCTTGGTTACCAAAATTAGACCGCCCGCGCCACCGAAAAATCGCGTCCTGAAAGGATCGAAAGGCGGTTTACCGACGACGAACCGGAATATCATATTCCAGCCCGATACGGAATTCGTGGCTGTGGTATTTCATTTCGTAATTATCCCACTGAATATCCGACGTGCCGATGTAGCGATACCCCCCGGTAAAGGCCATATCGGGGCGCACGCGGTATTTCGCGCCGGCACCCGCCTGCCACGCGAAGCCGATGGAATCGTCCGACGTATCCGTCGTAAAACCGGATAGGTCCTCGATCTCGCCGTCCTGCCGCGCGAAGCCGAGCCCCGCCGACACATAGGGCTGGATATTCCGCCACCGCCAATCAAAATCGTAATAGCCGTTTAGCATAAACAGCCAGGTCTTAAGCTCCCCCCCGACCGGAAAGGAGCCGACCCCGCTAATACTCTGGCTGGAGAGATCGGCCTTCCGCAAGGATAACTCGGCCTCAAGACGCCATTTTTCATCTAGCCGCACACCCATCGCCCCGGCAAAGGACAAGGCATTGTCTTTATCGATCGTCCCTTTCAGGCCAGAAGGTTTGTTGATGAAGTCGGACGGCTTATGCGTGTTCAGCCCCATATAGCCGGCGAAATAAAGGCGGCTGGTCTGCGCCTGCGCAGGCACGGAAGCGGCGGCAAGGACAGAGGCAACAAGAGTAAAAATGAGGGTAAAAACGCGCATAAACGCCCGACAAAGCACTGAACGAAAACGGAAAAGACCTGAATGATCTTTTAAGCACACGAAGGGATTCTACCTCACCCGCCGGCCAGAGACAAGAGCCCTGTCATCCCGGTATCCAGCCTTTCTAATAAACCCGTGCCTTGGGCGGCACAGCTTCAACTTCGTCGGTCATGGTGGTCAGCGTGACGGGGCGATAATCAATTTTGGTCTTGCCCGCTTCGTCGCACCATATCAGCGTGTGCTTCATCCATTTTTTGTCGTCGCGGTCAGGATAATCCTCCCGCGCGTGGGCGCCGCGCGATTCGGTCCGGTTCGCCGCGGCATGCATGGCGACGACTCCTTGATAGAGCAAATTATCAAGCTCCAGCGTTTCGATCAGATCGGTGTTGAAGATCAGCGATCGGTCGGTGACGCCGATCTCTCCGCGCCGCGCGAAGACCGCATCGATTTTGGTTACGCCTTCCTCCAATACATCCCCGGTACGGAAGACCGGCGCGTGGGCCTGCATCGTTTTTTGCATGTCCAGCCGCAGCTGCGCCGTCGGCGTCGGACCATTGGCGTTGCGATAATGGTCAAGCCGGGCCAGCGCCTTGTCCGCGTTATCGGCCGGAAGGGCCTTATGCCTGGCGCCGGATTTGACGGTCTCGGCGCAGCGATTGGCCGCCGCGCGCCCGAAGACGACCAGGTCCAGCAGAGAGTTCGAACCTAACCGGTTCGCCCCGTGAACGGAGACGCATGCGGCCTCCCCGATTGCCATTAAACCTGGCACAACGCGATTTGGATCCTTTTTCGTCGGGCTTACGACCTCGGTATGATAATTAGTGGGAATGCCACCCATATTGTAGTGCACGGTCGGCAAGACCGGGATGGGCTCCTTGGTCACGTCCACCCCCGCGAAGACCCGCGCCGTCTCGGCGATCCCCGGCAGGCGGGAGTGAATAATATCCGGATCCAGATGCTCCAGATGCAAATGGATATGGTCCTTTTCCGGACCCACGCCCCGGCCCTCGCGGATTTCGACGGTCATGGAGCGGCTCACCACGTCGCGGGACGCGAGATCCTTCGCGCTCGGCGCATAGCGCTCCATAAACCGCTCGCCCCCGCTGTTCGTCAAATAACCGCCTTCCCCGCGCACGCCTTCGGTGATCAGACAGCCCGCACCGTAAATCCCGGTCGGGTGGAACTGGATGAACTCTACGTCCTGTAGCGGCAGCCCCGCGCGCAGGACCATCGCGTTTCCGTCCCCGGTGCAAGTATGGGCCGAGGTGCAGGAAAAATACGTCCGGCCGTATCCGCCCGTGGCCAGAATCGTCTGGTGCGCGCGAAAGCGGTGGATCGTCCCGTCCGCCATGTTCAACGCCACAACGCCCACGCAGCCGCCATCTTCGTCCATGATCAGATCAAGCGCGAAATACTCGATAAAGAATTCAGCCTTGTGCTTCAAAGCTTGCGTGTAGAGCGTGTGCAAGATCGCATGGCCCGTCCGGTCGGCGGCGGCGCAGGTGCGCTGAGCCGTGCCTTTGCCGAAATGCGTGGTCATGCCACCGAAAGCGCGCTGATAGATTTTCCCTTCCTTCGTCCGGCTGAACGGCACGCCGTAATGTTCCAGCTCGATCACGGCGGGAATGGCTTCGCGGCACATATATTCGATCGCGTCCTGATCGCCCAGCCAGTCAGAGCCCTTGATCGTATCGTACATGTGAAAACGCCAGTCGTCCTCGCCCATATTCCCGAGCGCGGCGGAAATCCCGCCTTGCGCCGCGACGGTGTGCGAGCGTGTCGGAAACACTTTGGAGATCAGCGCCGTTTTCAGCCCCTTCTCCGCGCAGCCGAACCCGGCCCGCAACCCCGCCCCTCCGGCCCCGACGACGACGACGTCGTATTCATGATCGATGATTTGGTAAGGCTCGGTCATTTCGGGTATCCTCTTTTAAAATTCAACCACAGCGTACACGGCGATCCGGGTGATTTCCAGTGATAAAATAAAACACTTATACCATTTAGCATTCATCGAATGAGTTAATCCATGGAAATGCGGTGATAGAACGGACGATTTCCGGGTGATCGGCGTAGTGGTTCATGGCGGTGCAGAGGCGGTCCGTGCTCAAGGGTGAGAAGAAAGACAAGCCTCGTGATTATCTGTTTGTGGCCATTGATGATTTCTCACGCGAACTCTTATGCCGGCATTTTTCCGAATAAAACACAGGATTCTGCCGCTGCCTTCTTAAAGCAGGTCTTGGAAGAATGCGCCTATTCGGACAACGGCACAGAATACAAAGGAACGCCAGATCATGCCTTCGTCGCCCTGTGCAGAGCACAGGGCATCGGACAAAAGTTCACACGTGTCAAACGCCCCCAGACCAACGGAAAGGCCGAGCGCGTCATCAAAACACTCATCGAAATGTGGCATGAACGTATGTGCTTTGACTCAAGGCAGGACAGGCAGATCGCTCTTGCCAGATTCGTCAATTTTTATAACACTGTCAAACCACATACGGGAATCAGCAATAGGACCCCATATGAACTTTTGACAGAGTATTTTGAACTGTAAACAACGTGATCAAAAATTACCACATAACGTTCCGGTGCGCTGATACCGCCTTCGTTTTTTGGAAAGCTGTTCTAAAACCATATCGTCGGAGGACGCCCAAACCCCACCTTGCCCAGAGTAAGAAATTATACCCTCCCCAGGCGTTCTCTTTGCAGCTTTTACGATGATCCATGTGGCCAATAATCCCAGAACAGAGCCGATGGGAAAATTTCCTGAAGATCCCGAGTCATAGGCAGTTCCGGATGCAACGGGTAGAACCAAGGCAGCTAAGGGCAGGAGCAAGGCCCCTAGTGATGATTGGGCATACCCACGCTGTTTATCCGGAAGGGCGCGTGCGTTAAAGGCGGTGCGGGATGTTCTTTTCATGTTTTCACCCTGATGAATGCGTGATATTCCGACAATGCCT
>JAGRJZ010000008.1 GCA_020442505.1 Alphaproteobacteria bacterium
GTGCAAGAAGCAGGCCGACCAGTCCCGTCTTGAGCCAATACGTCGTTAACAGACTGTGTGTGAAGTTAACCGTCAGATCGGCAACCGCCGGAGAGGAATAGGTCGCCCCCCACCCCTTTCCAAACAGCAGCGTCACGGGGGAATCCGACAATGTATCCATGACGGCCACCATTTCCTGGATTCTCATGTTGAACCCGACCAACGCCGTTTTCGTCATCAGAGCCGCCAAGGCCTCCTCCAGAAATGGCCAGAGCGCGACCAGCCCTACGGCAAGAAACAATGCCGGCGCGATAGCCCGCCGCGGCGCCCTCAGGAAGGCGAGAACCATCCACATGAGCAACGCCGCAGCCGTCAGACCAAGCGTCGCCCGCTGGGTTACAAGAATCATCGCGTAAAGCGGAACAAGCGCCAGTGCGAAAAAGACCGAGGCCTGGACAATGGAACCCAGGCGTAAGGATACGTAAAGGCGCGTGCCAGCGCCGCCGAGCAAAAAAAGCGCCGCAAACAAAACCGTCGGGGCATTCGCAAGATAAAAGGGATCGACCCCCTTGGCGGGAGAAACAGCACCGACAAGAACCGGGGCGACGACACGCGCCGCTAACAAAAAACCAACGCACAGAACGGCATATAGATAAAAGTCCGCGTAGCGTCTATTGCGACCCGTCACATCTATAAAGAAGAGCGGCATCAGAAAAAAAAGAAAGGGCAATAAATCCCGCATCATCAAAACGGGGGTGTTTCCGCCCAAAAACCCCATCAGCATGGGCACTGACAGCCCGTAGAAAAACAACAGCCCGCTCGCGCTTTGCCACAGGCGTTGTCTTCTCTCCCGGAAAAAGAGCGCGGACAGAGCACGCCACGGACGAGCCGCCAGCACCAAAAGCGTGCCAATAAGCCATTCGGGCCACCCCGGATCGTCCGGAGTCGGGGTTCCCCAGAGGCCGTAGATCCCCATGCCGAGAAGCAGGCAAACCAGCCGTCCGTATATATCGCGCTTGTCTGTCATGTGCGGCCGATATTGAAACACAGCGAAGCGGTTTGTTTAACCTCTTTTTTACCTTTTGCGTGCAAGATAAAAACAATTCTGTAAAATAATAGACAAAAAGCCGCACACACCAGAGCAAAAAGGAAGCAAGGCAATGAACGTAAACATTCAAAAGTTGCTTGAAAAAACCGGTCTCATCGAAAAACTGTATCCCGGAAAGCGGGTCGTAAGAAAGCTTCAGCAACCCGGAAAGTTCAAAAGCCATTGTGTGGTATATGATTGGCATCGATCCGATTTGTTGCGTATCGAAATAAAAGCCGGCCTTACGGGAAAAAATCTCGACCCCAGGGAACTGGCGCAATACCCGGTCAGCTTCCAGGCGGCGACCTATATGGACATCGTGACCAACACCTCTTCACCAGAAGACGAGGACGATACGGAAGGCGAAACCGAGAGTGGAAACGGAAAAAGTGGTGGGGGTGGAAAAAAGCCACTGAAAAGGAAAAAGCGGGATTCCTTGAACGCTTTTTCCCGCGTAACCGAAGGAAACATTCCCTCCGCCGGAGATATCACAAAAATGGTCGTTATGGGCAAAGACATCGCCAAGGCCGCAATGGGCGCCGTGCTCGAAACGCTCGCCGCGCAAATACAGCAGGCTAAAATCGCGCCGACGGATCTTCTGGCGCGGGCTGGAAAATTCGTAACGAAAGTGACCCCGCCCGCCTTCATCAAGCCGAAGGAAGGCGAAGCCTACGACGCGGTCTATAAATACGACCGTCAGAAAAACGAAATGATGTTCGGCGGCATGAGTCCGGGCTAATGGCATAACGGCGAAGCATGTTTGTTTCTTGTATTTCGGCCAGGTCCGTTTATAGTCCGGCACTATGAATGTCATCCGTTTTCCGCCCCCGGAACAGCCTGTGCCCCCGGCCGAGCCTTTCCTGAACATCCCGCCCGCGACCCGAATCTTCGTCGCGGCGTTTTTGCTTGTGCACGGGGCGTTGGTTTTTTGGGCGCCGGCGTCGCTTCACAACGCGATCATCGTCCGGTTTTCCTTTATTCCGGCGCAGTATACCGGTTTTCTGCCCTTCGCTCCGGAGGCGCTGATCGCGCCTCTGGCCTACAATTTTTTACACGGCAGCTGGGCGCATGTTTTGTTGAACAGCGCTATGATGGCCGCCTTCGGCAGCGGGATGGAGCGCGCTTTGGGCGCCCCCCGCATGATCCTTTTGTTCTTCGTCAGCAGCCTGTGCGCCGCGCTGACCCACCTCGCGCTTTACCCCGGATCGACCACGCCGGTCATCGGCGCCTCGGGCGGGGTCAGCGGTCTGTTCGCGGGGGCCTTGCTGATGTTTTTCGCGCAAGGCCGACAGGATGAAGCCGCTCGCCGATCCTTCGCCGTGCTTGTGCTCGTCTGGGTCGTCGTATCCGTTGTTTTCGGGCTGATGGAGGCGCCTGGCGGCGGAACGGTCGCCTGGGCGGCGCATATCGGCGGGTTTTTGGGCGGACTTGTCTTATTCAAAGCGATCACGGGACAAAAAAACCGGGGAAACATACGGAAACCCTGATCAAACCGCTTGTTCCCCGTGAAACATATGCTAGTATTTGCGATGGATTCACATTATTTCGCAAAATCAGGAAGGTTTTCATGAAGCTGAGCATTGAAAAAACGGCTTTGTTACGCTCCCTAAACCATATGCAGGGCGTGGTCGAGCGTCGCAACACGATTCCCATCCTCTCCAACGTGCGGCTGACGGCAGCCGATGGCGCACTGTCCATGGCAACGACTGATATGGATCTGGAGATCAACGAATCCGTCGCGGCTCAGATTGAAACCCCCGGGGCAACGACAGCACCGGCGCATACGTTACACGATATCGTCCGCAAGCTGTCCGACGGGGCGATGGTGGAGTTGGCGCTGGACGAGTCCGGAAACGTCATGACGGTTAAAGCCGGTCGCTCGCAATTCAGACTGGCGTGTCTTCCGGTCGCCGATTTTCCGGAGTTGGGCGGCGCTGATTTGCCGACGAGCTTCGCCCTGCCGGCGCGGGAGCTGCGGGCGTTGATCGACCGCACGAAATTCGCGATGTCGGTGGAGGAAACCCGCTACTACCTCAACGGGATCTACCTGCACGAGGGCGAAACCGAAGGTGTGAGGGTTTTGCGTGCCGTGGCCACGGACGGGCACCGTCTTGCGAAGTTCGAGATGCCGATTCCCGCGGGGGCGGAAGGCATGCCCGGGGTTATCGTCCCGCGCAAGGCTGTTTTGGAACTGCGCAAGCTGGCCGAAGAGGCCGCTGACACGATTCAAATCAGCCTCTCAGAAAGCAAAATTCGCTTCGGATTCGACCATATCATTCTGACCAGCAAGCTGATCGACGGAACCTTTCCGAATTACGAACAAGTTATTCCGGCGAAAAACGATAAAATCGTCGAGATCGACCCGAAGCTGTTTTCCAGCGCGATCGACCGAGTTTCGACGATCTCTGACGGGAAGTCCCGGGCGGTGAAGCTGACCCTTCACGGCAATACCATGACGTTGTCGGCCAATTCTCCCGACGCGGGTAGCGCGACCGAGGACCTTGAAATTCACGGCAACGATAATCTAGAGATCGGGTTCAACGCCCGCTATTTGCTGGATATCACCTCCCAGATCGTCGGGGAGGGATGCCGCATGACGCTGGCCGACGCGTCGTCCCCGACCATCATTCAGGACACGAGCGATTCCTCGGCCCTTTACGTTCTGATGCCCTTGCGGGTTTAAGCTCCGTGATCTCTCACAGGAAAATATAAAGGGGCCCGAGGGCCCCCTTTTTCCAGCTTTAGAAATCAATGATGCGCTACGACAATATTCTTGTGATGAGATCATCGACCTGCGCGGGGGTTCCGACCGATTCGCAGATCACGTCTTTTTCGATGCGCTTTACCAAACCGGACAAAACTTTCCCGGCGCCCAGCTCGACCATCTCGGTGACGCCTTGGGCGTGCATCCAGCGCACGGATTCCCGCCAGCGTACCGTGCCCGTAATCTGCTCAACCAGAAGCTGACGAATCCGGGCCGGATCGTCCGTCCCGGCGGCGATGACATTGGCGACGACCGGTACAAAAGGTTTACGGATATTCGTATCGGCCAGGGCGGTGGCCATGCGCTGGGCCGCCGGGGCCATCAAGGTGCAGTGAAACGGAGCACTGACCGGCAGCTCGATCGCGCGCTTTGCGCCTTTCTCCTGGGCCAGGGCAATCGCGGCGGCAACGGCGCCTTTATGGCCGGAGACTACGACTTGTCCGTCGGAATTATCGTTCGCGGCCTGGCAAATTTCGTCCTGACCCGAGGCTTGCGCGGCGATGGCCTTCACGTCGTCGAAGGCCAGTCCCAAAATGGCGGCCATGGCGCCCTTGCCGACCGGAACGGCGGCCTGCATCGCCTGTCCCCGCAACTTCAAAAGCCGCGCCGTATCGGCTAAGTCCAACGCTCCCGCCGCGGTCAACGCGCTATATTCCCCCAAAGAATGCCCCGCGACGAACGCGCAGGAATCAGCCAGCCTGAGCCCGCCCTGCCGGACCAGGACATTGACGACGGCCATGGAAACGGCCATCAGGGCGGGTTGGGTGTTCTCCGTCAGGTTCAGATCACTCTCCGGGCCCGTGAACATGAGACGGGACAAATTTTGTCCAATGGCGTCGTCAACCGCAGCGAACGTATCGCGCGCCTCTGGAAAGGCTTCGGCCAGATCCTGCCCCATCCCGACAAACTGGGATCCCTGGCCGGGGAAGATAAAAGCGCGTGTCATAGAGCGTGACTCCTTTTGTTCCTTCGGGTGATAACCGGGGTTCTTGATAGCGCGGACGGCCCGCCGAATCAAGCCTTCTCAACGAATCTTTGGCCCCCGAAGCGCCACACGAAACAGTTGACTTTTAAAGTTGATCATGTTACATTCTTTTCAATTTCCGGTTATTCCTGAAATTTTCTTTTATCCTTGGCGGGGTAAATAGAGGGCTCATGATGACAATCCTGACAAGGGGAGATGAAAATGAGCCGGCAAGAAACGAATCAAGCGGTCCAGACGCTTCTGGAAGAAAATCATATCGTTTTTGACATGCTCTCTTACGGGGGCGGGCATCCCAATATGGACTACGCGGACTACGTCGCCTATGCGTCGTTGGCAGATTTCCGGCGCGCTTTGCAGCGTCCCGACATGACACGCTGTGATCTGGAGGTTTTACTCCGTCGGGCCTATCGGCATGTCGACCGTCGGCAAGCTGGGCGTCGCCGCAATGACTGGACGGCTTTTATGGCGGACTACGTCGCCCGAAACGCCGAGGAACCGGGCACGGCCGTACACTCTGCACTGCAATAGCAGTGGGTTCTTATTATTTCCCTTGCTTTTATGAATGAAATCGGCAATAGTGCGCCCGCTTGGCCTGATGGGCCAGCGCCCTCGCCGGCGACATGGGGTCGTCGGCTTCGTTCCCGGGAGCAAAAGCCCCGGACAACGCAAACCAAGAGGAAACAACGATGCCTTATTATGAAACCGTGTTTATCGCGCGGCAGGACCTGTCGCAGAAGCAGGTTGAAGACCTGACGCAGTCTTTCTGCGACCTGATTACCAAAGACGGCGGAAAAATCCACAAAACCGAAAATTGGGGCCTGCGCACGCTGGCTTACAAGATCAAGAAAAACCGCAAGGGACATTACGTTCTGATCGAATCCGATTCCCAGCCCGCGCCCGTTCTTGAAATGGAACGTCAGATGCGGTTGAACGAAGATATCCTGCGCTATATGACGCTGCGGGAAGACGCGCTTTCCGAAGGTCCCTCCATCGTCATGGACAAAAGCGGTCGCGATTATGATGAAACCAACAGCAAGAAGGAGGCCGCGTAATGAGTGCTGCTGACGCCCCTACGGTTCGCCGTCCGTTTTTCAAGCGGAAGAAAACCTGCCCGTTCTCCGGGGAGAACGCCCCCGCGATCGACTGGAAAGATGTCAGAACACTGAGCCGCTACATATCTGAGCGCGGGAAGATCGTTCCCAGCCGGATTACGGCCGTGTCGCAGAAAAAACAGCGGGAGCTGTCCAAAGCGATCAAGCGAGCCCGCTACATGGCGCTTTTGCCCTATGTACGCACGGAAATGGAATACGGCAGCAACCGTTAGACGGTTACCCGGTTCCGTGAATCGGAAGTTTATTTAAAGACGAAAGGACATACAGAAAATGTCTGTTGCAATGAATGTTATTTTGCTCGAACGGGTCGACCACCTCGGCCAAATGGGCGATGTCGTCAAGGTCAAGGCCGGTTACGCCCGGAACTATCTGCTGCCCCAAAACAAGGCGCTCCGGGCGACGAAGGACAATGTCGCCTATTTCGAGGCCCAGAAAGCGGCCTTGGAAAAGCAAAACGCCGAAAGACGAAAAGACGCCGAGAAAGACACGAAAAAACTTGCAGACGCCAATGTGGTTTTAATCCGTTACGCGTCGGAAAGCGGGCATTTATACGGTTCTGTGACATCGCGCGATATCGCGGATTCTATCGCCGCCGCAACCGGTCATGCGGTAACGCGTCAGCAAGTCCTTCTGAACGACGCGATCAAGGCAATCGGCCTGATCCCGGTGACAATTGCCCTTCACCCGGAAGTCAAAGTACAAATCACGCTGAACATCGCCCGCTCCCAGGAAGAAGCCGACATTCAGGCGAAAACCGGGCGGGCCCTGATCGCCGGTGGCGCCGCCGAAGAGGACATTGCCGAGCAAAGCACCGAGGATGACGGCGCAAAGGCGGCCATGTTAGAGGACAGCGCGCTGGAAGCTGAAAAGACTCGCGCCGAAGAAGAAAAGGCCGAAGCCGCGGAAGCGGAGGAGAAAGCGGCCGCGCGCGCTGCGAAAAAAGCCGCGAAAGAGGAAGCGCAGGCCGCTGAGTCCGATGCGGAAGCCGAATCCGAGGCCGCCGCCTAAACAAAAAAACCTACACTTCTTTCCGATAGCTGTCCGCGTTAACAACCGGACGGCTATTTGATTTTCTGAGCTCTTCCTGGGACCACCCGGCACGGCACACGCCGGAGATGTAGGATATATGCAGAGAATCCCTAAAAACCTGGGATTTGCGGGGAATCCTTAATCCCGCAACAACTCGTTGATAGAGGTTTTGGAACGGGTTTTCTCGTCTACGCGCTTGACGATCACGGCGCAGTACAAATGGGGTCCGGGCGTGCCGTCTTCCAGCGGCTTGCCGGGAAGCGTCCCCGGCACCACGACGGAATAGGCGGGCACCCGGCCCGTATAGATTTTACCGCTTTGACGGTCGATGATTTTCGTCGAAGCGCCGATAAAGACCCCCATGGAAAGCACCGCGCCTTCCTCGACCACGACGCCCTCGGCGACTTCCGCGCGGGCACCAATAAAAACATGGTCCTCGATAATGACCGGGCCGGCTTGCAGAGGCTCCAAAACCCCGCCGATCCCAACCCCGCCGGATATATGGCAGTTCTTTCCAATTTGCGCGCAAGAGCCGATCGTCGCCCAGGTGTCGACCATCGTGCCTTCATCGACATAAGCGCCCAGATTGACGAAAGACGGCATCAAAACCACCCCCGGCGCGATATAGGCGCTGCGCCGGACGGTGCAGTTCGGCACGGCGCGGAAGCCGGCCTGTTGAAAATCGTCGTCGTTCCACCCGGCGAATTTGCTGGGCACCTTGTCCCACCAGCTAGCGCCTCCGGGGCCGCCCGAAATCCGAGTCATTCCGTTTAGCCGGAAAGAAAGCAACACGGCCTTTTTCACCCACTGATTCACATGCCAGCGTCCCGTGGCTTGTTTGTCGGCGACCCGAACCTGTCCCGCATCCAGCATCCCCAACACTTGCTCCACCGCATCGCGGACAGATCCCTTCGTGCTGGTGGTGATGTTCGCACGATCTTCCCACGCATGGTCGATCACAGGCATTAAATCCGTATTGGTTCTTTTGACCGCCGCCGTCATGGTCTATTCTCCTTTTTGTTATGGTGTGTTGTATCAAATGGAATAGCCTGTCTTTACCTGCCTGGCAAGAGCGCTTTGCACGGATTCGGCGGACGAACCTACTGCAATCATACGACTATGCCCGGGCCATATGCCCCCTGAACCGTCAAAAAGCCCGCTGGGGGCTCATCACCATAAACGGGGAGGAAGCCGGCCTCGTCCAGGTTCTGGAGGCCAGCCTGTGCGGTACGCTTTTACACGCGGTCATGCTGGATCGAGGGCCTCTCTGGTTCGACGGGTTCGGCGCACCGGATCATGTCGAGTCGTTCTTTAATACCTTTCACAAGGAATTCCCCCGCCGTTTTGGCCGCAAGCGGCGGGTGATCCCAGAGGTTCGGGAAGCCACCGGAGGCCCTGACCTGTTGACGGATCTCGGTTATATCCGCCATCCCGCTCCCGGATACCAGACTGTGTGGCTGGACTTAACGTCCGATCTTGAAACCTTGCGCAAAAATCTTAAATCCCAGTGGCGAAATAAACTGAACAAAGCCGAAAAAGCCGGGCTCGAAGCTCTGTGGAATTCCGGTTCGGAAGATTTTTCGGCGGTGTTAAGACATTATTCACAGGATCGCGCGATAAAGGGCTATGACGGCCCGTCCGTTCGCTTGCTGCAGTCGCTTCACAAGACCTTCGGGAGAAATCTGTGGATCGGTCGGGCTGTTTTGAAAGGAGAGATGATCGCCGCGATTATTTTGATCTGTCATGGCACCGGCGCGACGTACCAGGTCGGCTGGACATCCGAAAAGGGAAAACAGGTTGCCGCGCATAACCTATTGTTGTGGCAAGCCGTCGGTAGATTAAAAGAGGCGGGGGTTAAGGATTTCGATCTGGGGGGTATCAACGATGAATCGGCACAAGGCGTCAGAGATTTCAAAAAAGGGATGGGCGGCACGGTCGTTACGCTCATGGGCCAGTATTCTTAGCCTGTCTTGTCTTTTGTCCCTATCGCCGCCGGCTGACGCGGCGACAGGTCTTTATCCGAATTTGCAAACCATGACGTACGAGGTCTATGCCGGCGGAATCAACGCCGTCACGGCCGAGGTCGACATCGCTTACGAGGACCGGGATCGTTATCGTCTGTCCCTTTCGGCGGCGACCAGGGGATTTTTGAAGAAACTGGCACCCTGGCAAGGCGTCTTTTTCACCGAAGGTTGGCGCAAGACCGATGGGTCTGACAGACCGGAGCTCCATAAATCCGTTTCCTTCTGGCGGGACGAAGAGGAAATCAAGGAATACCATTATGCGCCCGACGGTTCGTTCAAGGCCTATACGGTCGTGGAAGAAGGTGAGAACAGAACTCCCGCCGCAATCGACGAAGCCCTGACGAAAGGGACGACCGATGCCTTGACCGCCGCGCTGGAGGTCATGGAAAAGGTCGCCGCCGGACAGCCTTGCGAGGGGTCCGCCGAGGTATTCGACGGAAGGCGCCGCTATCGGATGGTATTTTCCCATGAGGCGGAAGAAAAACTGGAATCCTCCCGCTATAACCTTTTCGAAGGGATCGCCGCGCGCTGCGCCGTGGAGGTAGAGCCGCTGGCCGGAGCCTGGCATAAAAAGCCCCGCGGCTGGATGTCAATCCAGGAACAAAGCCGCGAAAACGGTTCCCTGCCCACGGTCTGGATGGCGAAGATGACCGAGGACGCACCCGCCGTTCCGGTCAAGATCCGGGTCAAAACCGACTATGGCACGCTGTTCATGCATTTGGTCCGGTACGAAAACGGAAGCGTCAAAAAAGTTTTGGAATAGCTCCTCCGGCCGTTTGGGGCGGGAGAAAAACGCGGCGCTGGCATTGTACCGCTTTCTGTGATAAAAGCCCACCATGCCCCAAAGCACCGCCAAACAGGATGCCGAACCGCCCCTTCCCACGACGCCGGACGATTTGTTCGCTTGTTTGCATGCGCTGGACATTTCCTATAGCCTCTATCACCACGAACCGTTTTTCACGGTCGAGGAAGGCCGGGATTTTGAAAAGGACATTCCCGGTACGCATTGCCGCAATTTGTTTTTGAAGGATAAAAAGGACTCCATGTTTCTTTTGACCCTTGCCAACGAAACAGCGGTAGATTTGAAACAACTGCCCGCGCTTTTCGGAGCCAAGCGCCTGTCTTTCGGCTCGCCAGAGCGGCTGTGGCGCCATCTGGGAATTCGGCCCGGATCGGTCTGCCCCTTCACGATCATGAACGATGCGACCCACGCCGTGGACATGATCCTCGATGCCGCGATGATGCGTGCCGATCTGGTGAATTTTCATCCGCTGGATAACAGCATGACCGTCGGCATGACGCCGGCGGATTTGTTACGGTTTATCGAATCGCGGGGGCGAAGCGCCCGGGTTTTGGATTTTTCCCTGGCCGGGTAAAGCGTCGTCCTATCCTTCGCTGCGGTAATTCGGCGCTTCCTTCGTAATGGCAACGTCGTGGACGTGGGATTCCCGGTACCCGGCCCCGGTCATCTGCATAAAAGCCGCGCGTTTTTTCATCTCCGGCACGGTCGGACAGCCCGTATAGCCCATCGCCGCGCGCAGACCGCCGATCATCTGGTGGATAACCGCGCCGACCGTGCCTTTATAGGGCACGCGGCCTTCGATCCCCTCCGGCACCAGTTTTTGGGCTTCCGTGACTCCGCCCTGGAAATAACGGTCGGCCGAGCCGCGCGTCATCGCCCCGACGGATCCCATCCCGCGATAGGTTTTGTAAGAGCGCCCCTGATACAAAATCACCTCGCCGGGGGCCTCGTCCGTGCCGGCCAGCGCGCTGCCCATCATCGCGCAATCCGCGCCCGCGGCGATCGCCTTGGCAAAATCGCCCGAGAACTTGATCCCGC
>JAGRJZ010000086.1 GCA_020442505.1 Alphaproteobacteria bacterium
TCCGTCCGACGATGTTCCGGCATTTTTGTCTCCCTCCCTGAAAAACGATTTTCCGGATCCGTTTTCCCTACAGGACATGGAAAAAATGGCGGACGATCTGGCAGACTCTATTGCAGATGGCCGGAAAATAGGGGTTTTTGCGGATTTCGACGTGGACGGCGCGACCTCCGCCGCGCTTTTGCTTCGTTTCCTGCGCCATATCGGACAAGAAGCGCCCCTTTACATCCCCGACCGGATCACCGAAGGATACGGCCCCAACAGTAAGGCGTTCCAAACGCTTAAAGATCAGGGGGCGGAGATCGTATTCGTCTGCGACTGCGGGATTACGGCCTTCGACCCGATCGCCGCCGGGCGAAATTGCGGGCTTGAGATCGTCGTGCTCGACCATCACGAGGCGGAAGACACGCTGCCCCCCGCGAACCACGTCATCGACCCCAAACGGAAGGAGGACACCTCCGGACTGTCGATGCTCGCGGCCTGCGGGGTGACCTTTATGGCGTGCGTAGCGATCAACGCGAAACTGCGCGCGGCCGGTTACTACGCCCGCACAGGCCTTGCCGAACCGCCGCTAAAGACCTGGCTTGACATCGTCGCGCTCGGGACCGTCTGCGACATGGTGCCGCTTGTCGGCGCGAACCGCCTGTTCGTGAAGACGGGGTTTTCCCTGATGGCGCACACGGAAAACCCCGGCCTGAAAGCCCTTCTCGCGGTTGCCGGCGTGAACGACGCCCCAACGCCGTATACGGCGGGTTTTGTCCTGGGCCCCCGGATCAACGCCGGATCCCGAGTCCACCGCGCGGATCTGGGCGCCCGGCTTCTGGCGACGGACGATCCGGAAGAAGCGAAAAACATCGCCTGGACCTTGAACGACTGCAACGCCAAACGGCGGGAGATCGAACGCCAGATGATCGAAGAGGCCATCGGCCAGATCGAGTCGAAGGCCCTCCAAAACGCGCCGGTCATCGTCGTCGGGGACGAAGGCTGGCACCCCGGGCTGTCGGGGCTCGTCGCGGGGAGGATCAAGGAGAAATACGGTAAACCGGCCGTCGCCGTCACCTACGCCCCGGGCCCCGACAATGCGCTGGAAGGTCGCGGCTCCGGGCGTTCCGTTCCCGGAGTCAACATGGGCGCCGCCTTTATCGACGCCCGGCATGCAGGGCTTTTGATCAAGGGCGGAGGACACGCTATGGCCGCCGGTTTTACGATTCTTCCCGATCGTCTCCCGGATTTTACCGCTTTTCTGACCGCGCACGTCCTGAAGCAACAAGAGGGCGTTCCGGCCGTGAACGATCTTGCGATCGACGCCGTCTTGAGCGTGCGGGGTGCGACGCCTGCTCTGGTCCGGACGATAGCCGGGTCCCTCGGCCCTTTCGGTCAAGGACACGAAGAGCCGCTTTTCGTCCTCCCGCAAGTCCGGATCTGGCAGGCCGACATCGTCGGAGACGCTCACATCAGAACCCTGATCAGCGACTGGGAAGGCGGCCCGCGCATGAAAGCCATGGCGTTTCGGGCCGGAGGAACGAAACTGGGAGACGCGTTGCTTGCCTGCCGCGACAAACCGCTCCATCTGGCCGGAACGCTCAAGATCGATTCCTGGTCCGGAACGGACAAGGTCGAGATGCACATACAGGACGGCGCAAAAGCGTTATGAGGGAATTTTGTCCTTTGATCCCTCCCGCCGCGCGTGCCGCAAGAGCCAAAAACCGCTGAGGATAATCACGAACGCGCCAAGTCCCGTCCAGACGTCCAGCGCGTCGCCGAAGAACAAATAACCGAAAAGAACGCCCCAGATAATCTGGATATACTGAAACGGCGCGACGATTCCCGCCGGAGTCTTAACGAAGGAAAACACTACGCTCAACATCCCGGCGGCGTTCAGGAACCCGCATAAGACCACCAATCCCGCCGCCGATGGGGTCGGCATTTCGAACGCAGGCGCGGACAGCGCCCCCAAAATCACAATCACGAATAATTGCGGAAAGAAAACCAACGACAAAAGCGTCTCGCTTTTCCCGATAAAGCGCGAAAGAATATTCGCCGATGAAAGCGTCAAAGCCGAGAGCAACACGCACAGGCTGGCAATATTCAAGGGAACCAGACCGGGACGCAAAACGATCAAAACCCCGGCAAACCCCAGACAAATCGCAAGACCGTGGGCAAGGCGCACCGGTTCCCTGAGAAAAAGCATCGCCAGAACGGTCGTAATCGCCGGCGCGATAAAGACCAGCGTATAAACCGTCGCCATCGGCAAATGGCTGAACGCGTACATAATCGTGCCGACCTGTACTACGCCGATCAAGGCGCGGATGATATGAATCCGGAAATTTTTCGTGCGCCATATCGATGGAATCCCGCCCAGATACGGTGCGGCGGCCAGGTAGACAAACATCGAAACGCACCCCACCATGGGGATCAGCTGAAAGATAGAATAATCGGCGCTCAGAGTTTTAAACAAAAGATCTCCCACCGAAAAAAGGGTAAAGCCGAAAGCCGAGAAAAAGATACCGACAAGGGGGGGATGCACGCTTTTCATTCCCCCGGATATACCGGCAAGTCGATCATTTTGCCACAATATTCGAACCCCTCTTGTGATTTCCATCCGCTTTCTTGTAATGTGGAGAAGCGATTCACCTTTGAAACAAAACAAACACGGCGAAAAAGGCAATGACCGACCAGGACGATATTTTACGATATGACAGAATGGTGGAGCGCGCCCTGCGCGGCGTGGTACGCGAAGCCGTCGAGGAAGTCATGGATGGCGGCCTTCCCGGCGACCACCATTTTTACATTACCTTTATGACGGACTATCCGGGCGTTAAAATACCGGACTACCTTCGGGACCGCTATCCCGGGGAAATGACCATCGTTCTCCAATACCAGTTTTCGAATCTGTCCGTGAACGATACGCAGATGGAGGTCACCCTTTCCTTCAACAACAAGCCCGAGCATTTGATCGTCCCCCTCGGCGCGATCAGCATCTTTGCCGATCCGTCCGTGAATTTCGCTCTCCAGTTCCAACCGATGACGGGCGAGGACGGCCCGGATTTCGACCCGGACAAGCTTCCGCTGGACGAAGAGGATGAAGGCGAAAAAGGCGGAAAAAGCGGCAACGGCGAGAAAACCGGCGAGGTTGTCTCTCTCGACCAATTCCGGAAAAAATGAGTTTTTGGAACCCGAACATCGCCCCCGATCACGAACCACATAAGGTCATGATCGCACGGGATGATCTGGTCGACGGCTCTCGGGACGGGCGGATCGTGCCGATCAAAATCTATTATCCGGTCTCTCACGCGCTGTCCCGTTTGCCGGTGGTGCTGTGGTCGCACGGGCTGGGGGGCGGTCGCGACGGCGCGGCTTTTCTGGGGCGGTTTCTTGCCGCACACGGTTACGCGGTTGTCCACGTTCAACACGCCGGAACGGATCTCGGCCTGTGGCAGGGAAAGCCCGGCCACCCGTGGGATGCGATCCGCAAGGCCGTCATTCCGTACGAGACGGTCGTCGATCGCTATCGCGACATTCCGTTTATTCTGGATTCTCTGCCGGGCTGGATCGAATCCCATCCGGAGGTCGGCGCGCATATGGATATATCGCGCATGGGAATGTCCGGCCACTCCTTCGGCGCGAACACGACCCAGATCATGGCCGGACAGTTATTCGGAAAAGAATCCCTCTCTCAACTCTACGAGCCGCGTTTCAAGGCCGGAATAACCTACAGCCCGGTTGCAACGAGCTGCCGTCTAGCGCCGGAGAAGGACATTTACGGTGCGATTAAAATCCCCCTCTTCCACATGACCGGCACGGCCGACGACAGCCCGCTGGACGATAGCAGTTATAAAAAACGGCTGGCCGTTTTCGAACAAAGCGGCGAGCCGGATCAACATCTTCTGGTGCTGAAGGACGGCGACCACATGGTCTTCGCCGGCAGCCGGGGCAAGCTCGCGGAGAATCCGAAACGACACCTTCACGAAAACATCATCAAAATCGCATCGCTGGCGTTTTGGGACGCGTATTTACGGCAAGACCCTGCCGCGAAGGACTGGCTGGCCGGCGGCGGATTTGCAGACTGGATCGGAGGAGAAGGCAGCTACGCCCACAGACCCGCAAGCGTGCCATAAGATACCTACCCCCGCATGACATGGACCGTGACGACGGATTTGAAACCGAGGCGCGCCAGAATCATCCGGCGCACAGCGATCCGGATTTTTTCGTGAACCGCGCGGTCATCCTCACGATCGGCCCGCTTCATATCCGCCAGAACGTCCTCGATTTCCGCCAGAATGTCCTCTTCAAACGCGATATCCTCGGACACGGCCGGATCGGTCAGGCCCAGAACGGTTAACTGCGGATCGTCCAAAAGCTCTCCCCGCTCATCCAGAACAACCGAAACATGCGCCGCGCCGGTGAATTGAATTTTCCGCCGCTGCACGATCCCGGCATGGTCCGCGGGTAAAAGCCGTTTGGGCTCCACCGCCAGAACGCCGGTTTCGACCTGGCCTATGATCGCGGGCGTATCCGGCCCCAACCTTACGACAGACCCGTTTTGCGGCACGACGACATGATCCGCCCCGGATTCTCGCGCGAGCTGCGCCTGCCGTTCCAGCATCGCGCGCTCCCCGTGGACGGTCACAACGGACTTAGGTCGGACCCAGCCCAGCATATCGGCGATCTCGTCCCGACACGGATGGCCAGAGACGTGGATTTTATAAGGCGAACGGTGAGGCGTAAAGATCCGGACCCCCGCCGCGCTCAGCAGGTTCGTCATGTCGAAGATCGCGCGCTCGTTCCCCGGTATCACGCGGGAGGAAAAAACGAACAGATCGCCGTCCGAGACCTTCAGGCGGCGGTGGTCGCCCCGTACGATCTTGGCCAGCGCGGAGTTGTACTGCCCCTGCGACCCGGCGGCGATAATCACCTGCTTATGTCGGGGCAGCGCTGTCAGGTCCTCCTCGTTGACGAAGGGGGCGATATCCGCCAGATAGCCGCAGGACCGCGCCGCCTCCGTATGGTTGCGGAGCGAGCGCCCGGCCAGAGTGACAAACCGTCCATGCTTTTTCGCCGCGCGGGCGATGGACTGGATCCGGCCGATATTGGTTGCAAAGACGGTGAACAAAATTCGCCCCTCCGGCGTATCGGTCATCAACGCGTCCAGTCCCGCCGCGACATCGCCTTCGGAGCCCGAGCGACCCGGCGTCAGCGCGTTTGTCGAATCCCCGATATAGGCCATCACGCCCTTCTTTCCCGCTTCGATCAGCGAATCGGAATCGATCGGCCCGTTCACGACCGGGGTCGGGTCGTTGTTCCAGTCCCCGCTATGCACGACGCGACCGGCCTTTGTCTCGATTATCAGGGAGGTTGCGTCCGGAATCGAATGCGTCACATGAACAAACCGGACCGCGAACGGGCCTGCCTGAACCGTGTCGCCGGGCTTGACGACGTTGATTTGCGCCTTCCGGCAAGCCGGGAATTCTTCGAACTTCTGGCGCAAAACCGCCGCCGTATAGGGCGTGCAGTAAATCGGACAACGCAAACGCGGCCATAAATAAGCCACCGCCCCGACATGGTCCTCATGCGCGTGGGTAACGATCAGCGCGCTCAAAGCGTCCCGACGCGCCGCGAGAAACGATGGATCGGGAAGCAAAATATCGACCCCCGGCAGTTTCCAATCCGCAAACCCTATCCCGCAATCCACGGCGAGCCATTTTCCCTCCATCGCGTAAAGATTGAAATTGGTCCCGAATTCTTCGCTCCCGCCCATGGGGATGAAATGCAGCTGCGCCGGGTCGAGGGATAGGTCTTTATCGGTCATACGGTTCTTTCAATGCTAAAGGTGTTAGTTGAACCACAACGGGCAGGACGAACACAACGATTATTTTTCCGCTGAATCTTGCGCGATCACGACAGAACAAGAAGAGTTGCCAGCGTTCTGTTGTCCCGTTGCGGGCCGACGCCCGTCCCCGGCGCGATTCGGATCGATCGAAGAGGCCTTATTGGGGGGCAGGAACGCGCCCCAGGATCGTCTCTATGTACGGATGCGACAGAAAATCGTCAATGGTTTCATACAAAACGGCCTCCCATCCATGTGCCTGCGCGGCGGCAACAATATCGGCCCGATCATCGAAAAAGAGCGGTTGTTCCGCTCCCAGATCGGCAAGCTCAGAGATCTTCTGAAAAAAAGCTGGCTCCGGTTTTCTAACCCCCAGACGGGCGGAATAAAAAATCTCATCAAAGACACGCCCCAGACCGCAGCGATCCCACAGATAAGCGGCCCGGCAATGCTCCTGATTGGTCGCCATGAAGAGCCTGGCAGTGCCATCCCCCGCCCTTGACTCTTGGGTCCTCTTCTCCTTTACTTTTTTTATATAAAACAATAATTCCTGATTCAACGCAGAGTCTTTCTCCATCCAATACGCAATAACCTCTTCCGCAGAAACAGTGTAAGGGGTCGAATCCAGCCATTCTTGAAGAGAGCTTTTCAAATCCCTGCGCCCGATGATGACGCTGTCTGAAAAATCCCGCGCGAAAAATTCAGCCTGCATCCGGGGACGGGCAATTCCCAAATCCGCCTCAATCGTATCGTCCCAGCGCCTTTCATAATCCGGGTTGGCGCAAAGCCCCCTGACCAAGACCCCGTCCACATCAAAGAAAAGTGCTCTCATACTCTTCCATGCCTCCATAAAGTCTCACCAGTCCGCGCAACGTCAAATCCTTATCGGCTGTTTCAACACCGGGAAGCGCCGGGGCGAAAACCTCCGCTAGCCCGCCGGTCATTACAACCCGGGGGGGCACTCCCAGCGCCGCCGTTATCTCGGACAAAATCCGCTCTATGGCACCCACATGGCCCCAGAAAACCCCGGCCTGCATCGCGTCATGCGTGTTTTTCCCTATGGCTCCGGCGGGGCGAGCGATCGTCACCACCGGCAACTTGTTTCCCGCCTTCGCCTGTAAAGCCCCAAGCGATAGCCCCGCCCCCGGCATGATCGCGCCGCCTGCGAAAGCACCGTCCGCGTCCACCACGTCGAAGGTCGCGGCCGTCCCCGCATCGACGACAACCAGCGGCAACGGACCGCCTTCCTCCCGCGCTGCCCAGGCGTTCAAAATCCGGTCCGTCCCGACTTTCTCGGGGGACTCGACCCGGACCGGGATCGGAATCGTCTCCCAGGTGGCGAAAAGCGGATCATGACCCGTTTTTTCGGCGCAAAAGCGGGTCAGAAGCGGGTCAAGCCGTGGCACGACCGAGACGATCGCGGCGCCCGTCACCCCGGCACAGGCAAAGGGCACGTCCATATCTTCCGGAGCCTGAATCGCCTCGGTCTCGAGCCGCGCAAGCGCCTTTTGCGTCATTCCCTCGTAAAGCGCACAGACAATATTCGTATTCCCGGCGTCGATCACCAACAACATCGCGGGGCTTCCTTACTGCTTTTCCGGGGGGTGTTCCTCAGAGAGGAGATCAGCGGCTTTTTCGTCCGTATCCGGCGCTTCGAAGTTGACACCCCGGCGCAGCTCCTCCAGATCATGCGTCTTCAGAAAATCGTCAAATTGCTGGGAAAACGCATAGCGCACATATTGCAGCCTGCGAATGACCCGCCCCAACCCGTGCATCAAGCCGGGAATCTCCTTGGGCCCGATGACCAGAATGGCCACGGCGATCACAAGAAAAAGCTCGGGCAGGCTAAAATCAAACATAGCTGACTATGGCAAATTATTGTAGGAGCGCGTCAGGATTCATCATCCTTCTTTTCCAATTTTCGGGACGCGGTTTCGTCTCCCTCGTCCTTCAGCCCGCGCTTGAACGCGCCGACGCCCTTGGCCAGATCGCCCATGATCCGCGGCAACTTCCCCGCTCCGAACAAAAGAAGGATCACGAGAACGATTAATAAAATCTGCCAAATACCTGGTGCCATGATGTTTGTTCCTTTTTATACTGCCAGAGTCTCTTCTTCCTCTGTTTCCTCAAACAAATCCGCCGTCCCGGGCAAGGTCTCGACGGCCGGACGTCGGTCCAGCAATCCCGAGGCCTTTAGCTCGTCCAGCCCCGGCAGGTCGTTCATACTTTCCAGGCCGAACTGGTCCAGAAAAGCGGTTGTCGTGACCCATGTCAAGGGCCGGCCCGGGGTCTCCCGCCGCTTTCCGGGTTTGACCCAGCCAACCTCCATCAAGGCGTCAAGAGTCCCCTTATGCGTCGCAACGCCCCTTATATTCTCGATTTCCGCGCGGGTAACGGGTTGATGATAAGCGACGATCGCCAGCGTTTCCATCGCCGCGCGGGACAGTTTGCGCTGGACTTCCTTATGCACAGCCAGTGCGTCACTCAGATCGGCCGCCGTTCGAAACGCCCAGCTGCCGTCCATTTCGACCAGGTTCACCCCGCGTCCAGCATAGCGTTTCTGGAGTTCCATGAGCATTCCGCCCAAATCGGTGTTTTCAGGCAAACGCTCCCGCATCGCAGCCATAGAAAGCGGCTCCGCGCTAGCGAAGAGCATAGCTTCGAGAAGACGAATGTCTTGGTCTTTATCGGCCATCGTCCATCAGATCCATTTCGACATCAGATCCTTATCCGGCGCCGGCGCGTTCAAAAGCAAGTCCGGAATCTCCGCAACCGTATTGGCGACGACAAACTGCGCCCGGTCGCTTTCGCGGGCGAATTTTGACTCCACGATCCGGTCCACCAACGGCAAAAGCGGATCCCAGTATCCGTTAATATTGGCGACGACGATCGGCTTGCTGTGGACGCCGAGCTGACGCCAGGTCATCACCTCGAAAAACTCGTCCAGCGTCCCCAGTCCCCCCGGTAAGATGACAAATCCGTCAGAGAAATCCACCAGTTTTTGTTTTCGTTCATGCATCGAATCGACGATGTGTAGCGCGCTGAGCCCTTGGTGCGCTGTTTCCTTCCCGTCCAGAACCCGGGCCAGAAACTCCGGGACGACGCCGATCACATCCCCGCCGGCCGCCAGCGCAGCATCGGCCATCAGCCCCATCAGCCCGCCGGCCGCGCCGCCGTAAACCGCCGTCCATCCCCGGCGCGCCAGCAAAGCGCCCAAGTCGATAGCGGCCTGTTTGTAGACGTCGTCCACCTTGTTGGAGGAACCACAATACACGCAAACGGAAGAAATGGTCGTCATTCAAGATCCTTCTTTCTGACTTTTACATGAAAACAGAAAAGTCTTTTTAAACCACGAACGCACACAAATAAACACGAATTTAGTTCGGTCTTTGGTAAACCGGCGCCACCCGGTACAAAACGCCGGGATAGCGCGCGTCGTATTTTTGCAATATGCGCTCAATCGCGCCGCTCCTCATCCAAGCATTTTTAGCGAGGAAAAACAAAAGTCAGAGCAAAACCTTACACGGATTTTTAGGAAGATAATAACAAAAAAGCCCCCGAAAAATCGGGGGCTTTTGATTGTCTTTTATCGGTTCTTCAACCGTACGGCAGCCTAGAATTTATAGGCGGCACGCAGGAAGCCGGCATGAGAATCGTAGTCTTGTTTGACTTCGAAGTCATAATTCGCCGTCAGCTCCCAGTTATCGGTGCTGTAGTATTTCACCCCGGCGCCAATGTTGAAGGTTGCCTGAGCAGGATCAAACCCTTGGGTTTTGAAGGACGTCCCAGGAGCACCCGTAAAGCTGCTCGTCGTTTCGACTTCGTCACCGATCAGGTCATAGCGTGCCCCGACACGAATCTCCGGCTCAACATAGGATCCGTCGACATTCTCGAACAACCAGCTGGCATCCAAGCCAAGCCCCAGTTCGAAGACGCTCAGATCTTCGTTGTTCACAGCCAGGTTCGCACCACCCGCACCGGTTTCCGTGTAGTCATCGGCGCTGTAGAAGGTGTAGTTCGCCAACACATTCGGCGTCAGGGTCGTGTTTTCACCGTATTGGTAATCACGTCCCATTTCTGCCTGAATGACGAACTGATCCGCATCGAAATCACCGTTCGCGGTCAGACCGGAAACGCCGCCGACATTGTGACGTGTCGTGTCAACGCTGTGCCAGCCATAGGCAACCATCCCGTTCAGGTAGGTATTCTCGTCCAGAGAATAATCCCCGTACAGGGTCAGCTGATAGCTGTCCACGTCGGTATCGGTCGCGTTGGCGTTGTCGGAGTCGATATTCGTATTCCCGTAGCTGAACGCCAGACCAACGATACCGTTTTCGATGACATTGGCACTGTCCAGACCAACGGCCACACCGTACGTGTCGGAATCGTAACCATCGATCCCGTCACGGCGATCTTGAGACGCGGTTTGACCGAAGACCTGACCCCAGGCTTTCAGACCTTGGGAATGGTTCCCGGCAGCCATACCGGTCTCGGCGCTTCCGTCACGCAGAGAAGCCAGACGTTGGCTTGCAATCCCGAGAGACTGGCCAGACACCGTCATACCGGCAATCACGTGGCCACCGTCAACCGTGGCATGCGCCGCTTCCAGAACTTCGTTCACGGCGTCCGCAGAAGAAGCGGCCGCGATATTCCCCTGGATCTGGTTGATCTGGGTGTTCGTGGAAGAAGCCAGCGTCGTCACAAGAACGTTACCGACATTGGCGTTCGCCGTGTTCACAGCCGTCGAATTGATCGAATTGGCCTGAGACACCGTCACGTCAACGTTATTCGTATCCGCTACCAGAGCGAAGTCATACAAATAAGAGTTGTCCGTTACCGTTGCGCCAGCGATCGTCGCAGCCGCGTTCCCCTGGAAGACGTCATCCAGAACGGAAGCCCCGGTCGTCAGAGGCTGAGAACCGGCCTCGACCTGGAAGTGAACCGTATCGACCGCGAGGTTAACAGCGTCACCGGAGAGCACAACGGTCCCGTTTGTCTGCGTCCCGGAGGTTTTATCGACACCGATATTCCAAGTCGTTACATCCGCGTCCGTCTGCGTTGCCGCCGTCAAGGTCTTGCCGGCGTTCACCTGAAGCGTTGCCGCGTCAGCACTCAAAGCGCCGGTCGTCGTCGCATCAGCAGCAAAAATCGCGGTCGCGTCGTCGTTAACCGTGATGCTTGCGAGAGAAGACAGAGCCCCCGAGAACGTAACGGTCGTATCCGTCGTCGCATCCCCGACTGCCAGAATACCGTCCGTAATCGTACCGGAAACGGCCTGTGCCGTGCCATCGCCCAGGAATTGAAGGGTATCGGCATCGTTCAGCGTAATAGCATCAACGTACAGATTACCTGTCGTCGTAACGGTGTTCCCCGTCCCACCGGCAACCGTCAAGGCGCCAAGCGCTGCGGAAGACGTCCCGACATTACCTGTAAAGGCAACCGTACCGGCACTGTCAGCGATAGAGACAAGACCCTGGCCGTCCGTGCCCGTTTTAACGGCGCCGGAGACCGTGATCGTGTTACCCTGGTCGTCAATGGCCAAACCGTCATCAACGCCACTGTCGTTGATCGTCACCGTGCCGGAAATCGTCTCGTTCCCGGTGGTCCCGTCAACCGTCAGCGTCACGTTGTCGGCGATCGTTACGGCGTTCGCGACAGAGCCCGTCAACGTCCCGTCGGCCGTCGCGCTCAGCGTACCGGCACCGGTGATGTTCCCGGTAATGTCACCGCCGCCCATCGTCACCGTCCCGGCGTTGGCGATCGCGCCCGTCACCGTATTGGCGGTCGTCGCGAAAGTCGAACCGGAACCGACAACGATATTGGTCGCCGTGAAGTTCTGGTTGGTCGTCACCGTCGTGGAACCGGAGACCGTGGCTGTATCAACGCCAGAGGTCGCCGCGCCGGACAGGGTGATCGTGTCACCGCCTGCGAAGGTAACGTTCACCGTTTCGGCGGCGCCCCCCGTAATCCCGCCGGAAATCGCCAGGCTGGTTCCGCTGAATGTCGCTGCGATCGTATCCGCACCGGAGTTATCCCCCAGAGCGATCGCCGCGGCGTTGTCGCCACTGATCGTGATTGCCTGATCATTCCCGTCATTGTTGACGGTCCAGGTCCCGGTGTTCGTATTGTCACCGGAGAACGTCACGCCCGATGCGTGCGTGTTGGAAATCGTCAGATCCCCGTCACCGGACACAACCCCGGCAACCGTCTGAGCAGATGTCCCGTTCAAAACCAAGGTCGCCGCGCCGTCAGCACCATCCGTTACGGCAATCCCGGCCGCCGTGATGTTGCCGCCGACCGTCAACGTCGCGTTATCCCCGGCGTCGGAGCTGTTGTTGGCGTTCGTACCGCCGGTCACCGTGACGTTACCAGAGGTCGAAATCGCCCCGGTCACCGTTACAGACGTCGCGTCACCGTTGGCGCTGGCCGTGTTTTCCGTCGCCTGAACAACGAAGTTTCCGGTCCCCAGCGTAGCCGAACCGACCGTAACGGCCAGATCCGCGCCATCGCCCGCATCCGAATCAAAGGTCACGTTCCCATCGGGCGTCGCGTTATTGTCCGTAATCGCACCAATCTGGGTGTTATCGCTTTCGTCAACAGCCAGGTTAAAGCCATCCAGCTCAACATTGTCGCCGGCAGTCGGCGCGTTCACCGGCGCCGTCGTCCCCCAGGTTGAGTCCCCCGTCAAGGTCAGGTCCGCCGCCTGGGCAGAACCTACAAACCCGCCGATAGCCACCACGGCCGTCCCGGCGAGAAGGGTCTTTTTAAGGTCTAATTTCATTTTTCTCTCCTTGATTTTAGACGTTTTTAGAAAAACGGTTAAAGAAACACACAACGAAAAAACAAGCCCCGCCCCTCGAGAATCAAGGGAAAAGCCTGAAACAGGATCTTACGCGAACGATATATGCGCATCGAATTGTTAAAAAGGGTTTAAAGATCCACACATGCCTGTCCGGAAGAATCATCAACCGTAAGGCGTATTATTTGTACCAGCTCGTCGAATCTTTGCCAACCCTTCGAAAAGGCAGAAAAAGGCAAAAGGGGAAAAAATAGAGACACCTGTCACATTTTCGCAACACGGCAGCCCCGAGAGGAATCAGGAAAGCTTGTCAAGCGCGGCGGCAAACCCGTCAAGAGATAGACGAATATCCATCTTCTGGCCGTTGCCCGCTTTGACCTGAATCGACAGCTCGCGCCCTGCGCGCATCAGAGCGACAACGGACTCGGGCAGGTTGACGTAAGCAAAACAACCCTTCGCGGTACAGGTGCGAATATCGGCCGTAAAAGACGGACCGTCGTCGATCTGGATCGTCAACCCGCTCGGAAGTAAAATCC
>JAGRJZ010000087.1 GCA_020442505.1 Alphaproteobacteria bacterium
CTCGGAGGGGATCGGGCTGTCGAGTTCTATCGTCGCCAGCATTTCCGCCAGCGCGCTATCCTCGCGCACCTTGATCCCGTGTTCGAAGGCCAGTTGCAAAATCTGCTCGGCAATTTTTCCCCGTCCGGCTGCGGCGACGGTGGGGCGGTCTTCCGGTGTGTGCGCGTCCTTGAGTGCCACGGCGGTCATGCGCGGCTGTTTTTTCTTTATATTTAAAGGGAGTAGCGGATCGATTCTGTCCGCCGGACGGCCGTCGTCGTAAGCATCGATGGGTGGCATGGTTTCTGCAGCTCGTCTTGTGGCGTCACCTATGAAAAGGGTTTAACAGGAATAAAAACCATGACAACACAAAACATCGGATTGATGAAAGCCCTTGCCGCGAAAATGGACTATCTGGACCACCGCCAGCGCATTTTGGCCCAGAACGTCGCGAATGCCGACACGCCGGGCTATCTGGCGCATGATCTGACAGCGGTCGATTTTTCGGGGATTTTAAAAAACGTCGCGGGAGGGGCTGAGGTTCAGCCCGCTACGACGAATGCCCGCCATCTGCCGGCTCCGGGACAGGTGCCCGATGGAAAGGATCGCGAGAAAAAACCGGAATATGAGATCGCGCCTGCCGAAAACGCAGTCATTCTGGAAGATCAAATGCTGAAGGTCTCTCGCAACGCGATGGATTACCAGCTTATGACAAGCCTGTATCAGAAAAACGTGAATATGATCCGCACGGCGCTCGGCCGGGGACAATAATGCGCTCATTTAAAGGAGAAAACACATGTCTGAACTATTCGGAGCGATGACGATTTCTTCTCGCGGGATGCAGGCCCAGAGCACGCGTATTCGGGTGATTTCGGAAAACCTGGCCAACAGCCAGACCGCCGCGCCGACTCCGGATGAAAATCCCTATACGCGCCAGAAGATCATCTTCAAAAACGTGCTTGACCGAGAGCTGGGGCAAAAAACGGTACAGGTCGGAAAAATCTATCAGGATACGAAAAAGCCCTATCCAATCAAGTATATGCCGGATCATCCCGGCGCCGACCAAAACGGCTATGTGAAGATGCCGAACGTTGATTCGCTGATCGAGACGATGGATATGCGTGAAGCCCAGCGCTCTTACGAGGCCAATCTGGGTATGATCGAACAAAGCCGCAGTATGATCCTTCAGACAATCGACTTGTTGCGGCGTTGAGAAAGAACGCTATACTGATTGATAGAAGGAAGAATAGAGAGGAGCGGTATCTTGCCACTCGATAAAATCAATCCGGCCGTTGCGGCCAATGTGTATTCCACCGTCCAGAAGGCGGGGCAGGGCGCTGGCGTCGCAGCCGGAGACGGGATGTCTTTCGGCGACATGGTCAAAAAGGTCGCGAAGGATTCCATCGCCGTGATGCGCGGGGGGGAGAAAACCTCGGCGCAGGCGGTGCTCGGCAAGGCGGATTTGACCGACGTCGTAGAGGCCGTAACCCAGGCGGAGCTGACGCTCCAGACCGTTATGGCGGTCCGCGACCGTCTCTTGAACGCCTATCAGGAAATCATGCGGATGCCCATCTAATAATAGGCACGGGTTAAGGAGCAAAAATGGGCGCGCAATTCCAACATAAATCGCGGATCGGAACCGCCGGCGGGCGCAGTCGCGCCTATCGCCCGATGGCCGAGATCAACGTCACGCCCTTCGTGGACGTGATGTTGGTGTTGCTGGTGGTCTTTATGATCACGGCGCCTTTGCTCACGGCGGGGGTGAAGGTCGATTTGCCGAAATCCGAAGCGCGCGCGATCGCCGATCAAGACAACAAGCCCCTCGAAATTACCGTGACGAAGGACGGCGCCTTGTTTATCGGTGAGACTGAGGTCAAACGGGATCGTTTGGTAAATTTGCTCTCCGCCATGACGGACGGAGACCCTGAACGCCGTATTTTTATCCGGGCGGATGAGGGGCTGGCCTACGGTCAGGTCATGGACGTTTTGGGCGCCTTGAACAAGGCGGGTTTCAAGAAGGTGGCGCTGCTTTCGGAACCTGGGAGGTAGCGATCGTTTGAAACCCGGGCTACCGATTCAGCGAAATACTGATATACTCATCCATCGATGAACCGATATACCGATAGCCATGCCCGCAACCGCCGTCTCACACGATCCTATTCTCTCTCTTGAAACGCCCGGAAAGCCTGCTTTTACGGCGTCGTTTGCGTTTCATGCCTTCGTGGTGCTGCTTTTGATCGTCGGGTTGCCTTATGTCACGCCAGATTTGCCCGTGCCGCAAGAGCCCGTTCCGGTCGAGATTCTGGATATCTCCGAATTGACACAAACAACATCCCCCCCCGCGCGCAGCGAATCCCAACGCAAACCGATAGAGGAGGCAAAAAAACCGCCGGAGGAAAAGCCGCCGGTCAAGATCGCGCCCCAAGTGACGGCGAAAGCGCCTCCGAAGCCCGTCGCGCCGACGCCGCCGGAAGAGGTTATCTATCCCCAAGCCGTGGCAACCCCGCCGCCACCGAAAAAACCGCAGATTAAACCCAAGCCGCAGGAAAAAAAGCCCGTTTTGACCCGCGCGACCGAAGAGGAACAACAGGAAGACTTCCAGTCTTTGCTCCGCAACCTGATGCCCACGGAGCCGGAGGCTGCGGAACGGGCGGCGGAATCCGCACAGGAAAACGCAAAGCCGGCGCCTCTGGCGTCCCTGGCCGATCGTATGACCATCAGCGAACAGGACGCCTTGCGTCGGCAGTTGGCCTCTTGCTGGAGCGTGCTGGCCGGAGCGCGCTATGCCGAAGACATCGTGGTGGAGATAAAACTGTCGATGAATCCCGATCGTACCATTCAACAGGCGCGCATTGCGAACCAGCTGCGCTATAATGCCGATTCCTATTTTCGGGCGGCCGCGGACAGCGCCTTGCGCGCGCTGTATAATCCGCGTTGTAACCCGCTGGATCTGCCGCCCGAAAAATATACGCAGTGGAAAGAGATAACCGTTACGTTCGACCCGAGGGGGATGTTATGAGTTCTGAGTTGAGAGTCGTCAGTCGCGCACAGGGACAACAGAAAGATTGGCTTTGTGTTCACGTTTTTCTGTTTGCCTTCTTTCTGTTCTTCGCTCTTGGCGCACAACTTTCGACCGCCCACGCGCAGCTGAACATCAACGTGACGGAAGGGTCTATGGACCCCTTGCCCGTTGCGATTACTTCGTTTTACGCCGCTCCCGGCGCGGATCAGACCGTTGCCGAGCGGATGCCGGCGGTGATCGCGAGTAATCTGGAAAGCTCCGGCCTGTTCAAGCCGATCAGCACCCGCGCTTTTATCCAGGATCCGGATTCGCTCTCCCGCACAGGGCCCCGATTCGGCGAATGGCGGGCGATCAACGCCCAGGCACTGGTCACGGGCAGCGTCTCGCGCGCGGCGGACGGCCGCACCCAGGTAGAGTTTCGTCTGTGGGACGTGTTCGGGGAAAAACAGATCGCCGGGATGTCTTATACCACCACGCCCCAGAACTGGCGCCGAATCGCGCATATTATATCGGACGAGATTTACAAGCGGATCACGGGGGAGGACGGATATTTCGACACCCGGATCGTCTATATCGCCGAAAGCGGCCCCGCCAACGCTCGCCAGAAACGGCTAGCGATCATGGATCAGGACGGCGCGA
>JAGRJZ010000088.1 GCA_020442505.1 Alphaproteobacteria bacterium
TCCGGAGTGCCAGCCTTTGATGATGAGGCTTGACGGGGATTTGGCGGCGATTCTGGACGCCTGCGCCGGCGGGACGCTGGCCGGCGTGGCGGATACAATCCGCTGGCACGACGGGACGGCCCTGTGCGTGGTCATGGCCGCGAAGGGTTATCCCGGCGCGTATCAAAAGGGGAGTGTGATCGATCTGGCGGAGGCGGCTGCCGCCGCGGCGGAGACCGTGATTTTTCACGCCGGTACGGCGACAGATTCGAACGGACGGCTGGTGAGCGCCGGCGGACGCGTGCTGGGCGTCACCGCGCAAGCCTCCACGGTCCGCGAAGCGCGGGACCGCGCCTATGCCGTGGTCGACGCGATGAATTGGCCGGAGGGGTTTTGCCGCCGGGATATCGCCTGGCGCGCGCTGGAGAGAGGGAATCCCTGATTACTCAAAATACCGCTTGGCGCGAGGGCGGGATTACGTTACAAGGCGGGGTGATCTCTCCCGCGCCGCTTAAGGAGTCCGCCTTATGACCGTGAAACCGACCGTTAAGCCCATTAATCCGTGTTTTTCCTCCGGTCCCTGCGCGAAGCGGCCGGGCTGGTCCGTGGAGATCCTGGCGGCGGCCTTGTCCGGCCGCTCTCACCGCTCGGCCCCCGGGAAGAAGGTTTTAAAAGAGATTATCGACCGCCACCGGGCGCTGCTGAAGATTCCGGCAGACTACCGGATCGGGATCGTTCCGGCCTCGGATACCGGCGCGGTGGAGATGGCCCTGTGGTCGTTGCTCGGCGCGCGCGGCGTGGACGTTCTGTTCTGGGAAAGCTTTTCCAAGGGCTGGATGACCGACGTCACAAAGCATTTGAAGCTGGATGGCGTCTCGACGCACGAGGCCGGATACGGCGCTCTGCCGGATTTATCCCGGGTCGATTTCGCCAACGACGTCGTGTTCGTCTGGAACGGCACGACCAGCGGCGTGCGCGTGCCGGACGGAGACTGGATCCCCGAGGACCGCGCGGGGCTTACGATTTGCGACGCGACATCGGCCGTGTTCGCCTATGATCTGCCGTGGGACAAGCTGGACGTGACGACCTGGAGCTGGCAGAAAGTCCTGGGCGGGGAGGCCGCGCACGGCATGATCGTCCTGTCCCCACGCGCGGTGGAGCGCCTGGAAAGCCACCTGCCGCCGCGACCCTTGCCGAAGATCTTCCGCCTGACAACGGCGAAGGGGAAGCTGAACGAGGGGATTTTCGAGGGGCTGACGATCAATACCCCGTCCATGCTGGCGCTGGCTGATTGTCTGGACGCGCTGGGCTGGGTGGAGACAATCGGCGGCTTGCCCGCGACGATTGCGCGTTGCCGTGCCAATTACGGCGCGCTAAAGGACTGGGTTGAGAAAACCGGCTGGGTGGATTTTCTGGCCGCCGATCCTGCGATTCGTTCGACCACATCCATGACGCTCAAGATCGTCGACCCGTGGTTTGCCGGGCTGGACGAAGAGTCTCAAACGGCCTTTATCGCTTCTTTCATCAAGGCGCTGGACAAGGAAGGCGCCGCCTACGACATCAAGAACTACAAAGATGCTCCGCCGGGCCTGCGCATCTGGGGCGGCGCGACGGTCGAAACTAAGGATATCGAAACCCTGACCGGATGGCTCGACTGGGCTTTTACGGAGACCTGCGCGCGCCATAAACAGGCGGCGGCGTAGAGGCCCTCAGGTTTATCCCTTGTACGGGTCATTCGGCATCAGGAATAGATCCGTCCGACCGGTGTATTTCTCGATCAGTTTATGAACGATTCCAGCATTATACAGCTCGAACATGGCTGTATCGAACATTTTCTTCAGTCGCCAATCGTCGTCGTTGAACATGAGCGTTGCCGGAAAAACGCGCAAGGGACGTGGATCGGTGATACGCTTCAACGTGCCGGGATGAGCTTTCAAAAAAGTCTCCATAATGACGGGTTCAGCAAAGGCGACATCCGCCTTATTCATCAGGACGTCATAATAGCGTTGCTTGTCCTGGACCATTTGGGGAAGAGATACCTTTTTTGCATGAGGAAAACTGACCCGTACGATCGAATCGTTTACGTCTCCATCTTGAACGGAGATTCGAACCGCTGGCTTGTTCAGTTCCTCATAGGCCGCAAAACGTTTGTCGTCGGCTCGAACATAGGCATAGTAGGGGCTAAAATAGGGTGCGGTAGAAAAATTTGCCGCAACTGAACGCTGAGGTGTCGGAAACAGGCTGCTGCCGAACAGTTCGTAGCGCCCGGTTTTAAAGCCCTGAATAATTTCCCCCCAACCGACTTCCTCTGTCCATTCGACCGGAAAACCCAGATAGTCTCCGACGAGGTTGGTGATCTCGTAGTAGATACCGCTCATTTTTCTGGTCAGAGGATCGACGATCGTTGCCGGTTCGTACGTTGCCCAAGCGCAACGGATTTTTCCCCGGCGTATGATGCGTTCGTAGCTGGTTTCTTTGTTGCGGCTTTTGCTTTCTGCCGGAGCTGTTCCCGACTCCGCCATAGATCCGGCCATCCACGCCCCTGCCGTTCCGGCAACCGCCCCCGCGCCCATCATTTGCAGAAATTCACGTTTGTTCATCGCGTACCTCCCAATTTCTCGGCCAATCTATACAAAATTACGTATATTTTCAAGTTTTCCGATCTTTGCCACTTTAGGCTCCCCCGTTTTTGCTGACAAGTATCCGGAAGCGGGGGGCGTGTGGAAAACCTTCGCTCTTGACCTGCGGGATGTTTCCCGCCATGTAAGAGGGGCAAAGGAGAAGACGCCATGTCCGACGAATCGATGAACCCGCAAAACTGGCACTCCACGACCATTCTGGCCGTACGGAAGGGAAAGGATATCGTGATCGCGGGGGACGGTCAGGTCTCCATGGGCGACACGATTTTAAAGGGGAACGCCCGCAAGGTTCGGCGTCTGGGGAAAGAAGGCAAGATCATCGCCGGATTCGCGGGGGCGACCGCCGACGCCTTTACGTTGTTCGAGCGGCTGGAAACGAAGCTGGAGGCCCATCCGGGCCAGCTCACCCGCGCTTGCGTCGAGCTGGCCAAAGACTGGCGGATGGACAAATATCTGCGCCGCCTGGAGGCCTTGATGGCGGTGTGCGACAAGGAAACTTCCCTGATCCTGACCGGGACGGGGGACGTGGTCGCGCCGGAGGACGGGCTGATCGGGATCGGCAGCGGCGGGAACTACGCGCTGGCCGCGGCGCGGGCCTTGATGGACCAAAAGGACGTGGACGCCGAGACCATCGCCCGCAAGTCTTTGGCCATCGCGGCGGGGATCTGCGTTTACACGAACGGGAATATCGTCGTCGAGAAGCTTTAGCCCTGTGGACAAAAAAACGCGAAAAGACTCGACCTTATTTTCCAAAATTTGATAGGATGGCCCCCGTTACTCATCCAGAACGGGAGATCAGACCATGGCGCGCCATGCGGCTGTTAAAAAACCCTCTCCGCTGCGCGACGCAGGCGGTCGCGACGGCCAGATCATCAATCTTCTCGACCAGATCGGGGCGCGTTTGATCGCCAGCGAACACGAGCGCAAGAAAGTCCGAGAGACGCTTGACGAATACCGGGAGCTGTTCGCGGATATGGAAGACCGCGCCATGCTGGGGGAGAAGGCCTTTATCACGCTTCAGAACAAGATATCCAAACGCGAATCCGTCGAAACGGCGCTGGAGCGGCGCCAGGCCGCGCTGGAAAAAAGCCTGGCCGATAAAATGGACAAGATCGAAAAGGCGGCTTTGCTGGTCGACCGGATCGAGGACGCCTTGACTCGCCAGAATCGGCGCCTGGAGAAAATGGTGCAAGACCGCACCGCGCTGGTCGAAAAGCTGGACCGGATCGAAGAAGCCGTCACGGAAACGCAGGATACGCTGCATAATCGTGCGATGGTGATGTTGACCGGAAAGACCGCCGCGAATGAAGGGCTGGGCGCGCAATTGCCTGTCAAAAGCCGGGATGGCGATCCGAACCGCGACGATTCTGCGGCGCAGGGCTGGGCGCGGCTTTCCCTGCCGCTTCAGACGGCGGGCATGGCGGGGATTATTCTGCTGGCCGGGCTGGCCGGATGGGGGGTGAACGCCTGGCAGCAACAAGGCCCGTCTTCCGTGCAGGAAAGCACGGCTCTCACGTCTTCGGAAAGTGTCGCGTTACAAGATACAAATCGTGTTGGTCAGGAGATTTTACCGGCCTCTGTGTTTCCTGCGAGGCCCCCGGCGCAGGACGTGATTGCGATGGACGATGAGGAACGGCTTGCGGCGTTTGAAGACAATCCAGATGCGCTGGCCACGCAGCTGAACGCTCTGGCGCCCGGTGCCTCTGATGCTGCGGTTGAAGTCGTGGAGGACGTCCCAGCCACGGCGGAGGAAACGAATCCGTCTCTCCAAAGGCCGCCCGTCGTTGCGCAAGCGGCGGATGACGAGGCTGTGGAGCCGCAATCCCCCGTTCTCGACCTGCAAACCGAGGCTTTCTTAAAAGCACAGGCCGATTCGCGGCCACTGGCCGACCGCATTCCCCGGGATACCGCTCTGCCGGGCGCCGTGCGGGAAATACAGGACCGGGCCTATGCCGCCGACCCCGAGGCGCAGCACGATCTGGCCGCTATTTACACCGCCGGTCACGGGGGCGTTCCGATTTCTTACGAAAAGGCCGCGCAATGGTTCCGGGAAGCCGCGCTGGGGGGAATCGCGAATGCGCGCTATAATCTGGGCGTCTTGTATCATCAGGGGCTCGGCGTCGCGCAGGATACGAACAAGGCGCTGGGCTGGTACCGCGCGGCCGCGGCGTTGGGCCATCCGGAGGCGCAATATAATCTGGGGATCGCGGCGATCGAGGGAATTGGAACCGATTACGATCCCGTTGCCGCCGCCGCTTTTTTCGCACAGGCGGTCGAAGGCGGCATTATGGAGGCCGCGTATAATCTGGGTCTGATCTATGAAAACGGCTTGCTGGGCGCGCCCGACCCGGCGACGGCCTTGACATGGTATCAAAAGGCAGCCGATCAGGGCAGCCGCGAAGCCGCTCGGGCGTTCGAACAGCTTTCCAAATCCGTCGGGGCTCCGGTGGAGCTGAAGCCGGCTGCCGCCGCCGCGCCGACCAACGAATCCAGCGCTTTAAGCCCTGAAGCGATGGACGCCTACGGCATTCCACGCAAGCTGGCGGATGCGGACGGATCGGAGGAGGCGCCTTCTTCGCCGTCCGGGCAGACCGCCGACAGCGCCGTGGTCGCGCAGATTCAGGAACAACTGGTCCGGCTGGGGCTTTATCCCGGTCCTGCGGACGGGCGTTTCGGCGTTCGGACGGAGGACGCCATTCGGTCTTATCAGACCGCTTACGGCCTGAGCCCGGACGGACGGCCCGGCAAAGCGCTTCTGCTGCATATGCTGACGACAGACCGGGACGATGCGCCGTTCGGCGATGTCGGATCGCGCGCGGAATAATAGACGGCTTCCCATGATCATTCGCAAGGCCGGCCCGGACGACAGGATGCTTTTGAAGCAGATCGTGCCGACGCCGGATGAAGGCGCCTATCTCGCGTGCTGCCTGAGCGGGCCAGAGGCCACGACGCGAGACGTGTTCCTGGCGCATATTGATGACGGGCAGGGGACCGCGCCTGTGGGGTACGGGATTTTGAACCACGCGCCGCGTTACGCGCTGTATAAACGGCTCGGGATGCCGGAAATCCAAAATCTCTACGTCCATCCGGACTGGCGGGGGCGGGGGGTCGCCGGCGCGCTCATGGATTATTGCGAAGCACAGGTTCGCGGGGCGGGCGGCGCGATGATCGGTGTCAGCGTCGGTTTGACGAAAGAATACGGACCCGCGCAGCGCCTCTACGTCAAACGCGGCTATGTTCCGGACGGATACGGCGTGACCCGCGACCGCGAGCCTGTCCCCGTCGGCGCGGTTATCCCGGTTGACGACGATTTATGTCTGATGCTGGTGAAGGATTTGGGGTGACGTCATTTCCTCTTTTTAGAAGGCAGATTGCCCGAAGATAGCGCTTGGTTTTTCGGGGGGGTGTTTGTACCCTTTGGAAGGGGCGAATCACGGAGGATACGGACATGACGACGCAATGGGTTTACCGGTTCGGGGCGGATCAGACGGACGGCAATGCGGGAATGCGAAACCTGCTCGGCGGGAAGGGGGCCAATTTGGCCGAAATGGCGGGGATCGGCTTGCCGGTGCCGCCGGGTTTTACGATCACGACGGAGGTTTGCACCGCGTTTTACGAACAGGACAAAGCCTATCCGGACGGGCTCGCGGATCAGGTCGCCGCGGCGCTGGCGGCGGTGGAGGGGGCCACCGGCATGACGTTCGGCGATCCGGGCAATCCGCTGCTGCTCTCCGTGCGGTCGGGCGCGCGGGTGTCGATGCCGGGAATGATGGACACGGTCCTTAATCTGGGGCTGAACGACGCGACGGTTGCCGGGCTGGCCGCGAAATCTGGCGATGCGCGTTTCGCGTGGGATTCCTATCGCCGCTTTATCCAGATGTACGGGGACGTGGTGATGGGCGTGCCGCATCACGCTTTCGAGGATATTCTGGACACGTATAAGCGCGGAGAGGGCTTGACCGAGGACACGGCCGTTTCCGCCGCGGGCTGGGAGGAAATCGTTGCCTCTTACAAGGATCTGGTCGCGCAGGAAGCCGGCCGGCCCTTCCCCGCCGACCCGCAGGAGCAGCTCTGGGGCGCGATCGGGGCGGTGTTTTCGTCCTGGATGGTGCCGCGGGCGGTCACCTACCGCAAAATCCACGATATTCCGGGCGATTGGGGCACGGCCGTGAACGTGCAGGCCATGGTTTTCGGGAATATGGGCGAGGATTGCGCCACTGGCGTCGCGTTTACGCGCGATCCCTCTACGGGCGAAAAATATTTCTACGGCGAGTATCTGGTCAACGCGCAGGGCGAGGACG
>JAGRJZ010000089.1 GCA_020442505.1 Alphaproteobacteria bacterium
TGCGGATCAAAACCGGCTGCCTGCCGGGCACGCGCGCCTGGCGCGCGGCCCCCCCGGTGCATAACGGCGCCGCGGATTGGCGGGTGTGAAAGGGGAGGTCAGCGGGGCTTGGAAAAAATGTCCAACACCGCTATCGGGAGGTGGGGGGGGGGGTAGCGGTTTGGCATGATCTTTCTGGAGTTTCTCAACGGCTGCGAAGGTCAAGGCCCGGCCGTTTTGCGCTTCGGTCGTTTGCGTTTTCCACCAGCCAAGCGCATCGTTCAGATCTTTTGGCGGGAAGAGAGGATCATCTTTATGCTCTCTTTGTTGAAGAAAATCAGTGACGTACGGACCGATAAGAAAGGCGTACATCGGGTCATTCGGGTTCTTTACGGCATGTTGGAAGTGTGCTCGCAAAGGGGAAGACGGATTATCGATTTCGTAACACAGGCGGGATTCGCTTTCCAGCGCTTCAAGTGCCTGAGTGTATAAATCTCCTTCCTTTGGGGGCGAATGGTTTTTTGTTTTTGGAAGAATGATATAGGTAGTGTTGTGTAGAAACCGGAACATGAAGCGTGTCTCTTTATGTGAAGAGACGAGCAGCTGGCCCTGTACGTCGAGAGACGCATCAAGCGTGCCAAAGGTTTGATAAGCGGGACCCATCATTCGTCCTATAGAGAAAAAACAAAAATACGCCAATTTATTTTGCGGGCTTTCTTACCACCCGTCGATGATCTTCTCTGTGTCTCTGCCTGGATATGTGACGTTGTTTTCTCTTGAGAGTGAAGCAATATGGCGGGACTATAAAGAAGCAATTAAGCTATGTCAACTTTTCTTTGAAAGGTCGTCTATGTCTCCCTTTTCCCCCGAGATTTTATGGTGGATCACCGCGATCGACCTGCCCGCGCTGGGCGGGTTGTTCTGGCTGATCTGGCGCACGCGCCGCGAGCACGAACAAGCCATCGCCGATACCCGCGCCGCCCTGGCCGATTTCAAGCTGGAGGTCGCGAAATCCTACGCCGCGATCGGCGACGTGCGCGAGGTTGAAAAACGCCTGGTCTCGCATTTGCTGCGGATCGAAAGCAAGCTCGACGCCACGGCCATGAAAACCGAGGCGCTGCGGGCGAAGGAGTCCCGGAATCCCGAATGATCGGCGGTGCAGAAAAGATAATCGCGCCACCATTATATTTCATAATAATTATATCAAGGAAAAAGCGCGTTTCGTGTTGTTCGTCTGCGCGAAGGCACGAAGAAGCGCTTTTGCAACAAGAGACCTCCTCGTGTTTTCGGACCTTCGCGTGGAGTCATCTCACCTCTCAACCAAAACGGAGACAATCTATGAAAACCCTCACCCCCCATCCGGTCGACACGCCGGACGCGAAATTTACCTCGGTCTTTCACGTCGCGGAACAAGAGGTCGACACGCTGGCCCGCACGATCTGGGGCGAGGCCCGGGGCGAAGGCTCGGCCGGGATGCAGGCCGTCGCCGCCGTCATCCTGAACCGCGTGGCGATCGCGCAGGAAAAAGGCGGCTATTGGTGGGGCGCGAACGTCATCGCCGTATGCCGCAAGCCGTGGCAGTTTTCCTGCTGGAACGGGAATGACCCGAACCGCCCGAAATTGCTGGCCGTGGACGCCCGGGATCTGCATTTTGCCACCGCGCTGCGCATCGCAAGACGCGCGATTTACAGCACTTTGCCCGACCCGACCGCCGGCGCGACGCATTACCACGCCGCGGGGATCACGCCTTCATGGGCCCGGGGAAGCCCCCCCTGCGCCATGATCGGCCGGCATGTGTTTTACCGTTTGCCCTGAGGGGAGGGGAGCAGCGCGCATGGCAAGGTGAATAGCGGGGTGCGCCTGCCCGGCGCCAGAACGAAGCCGCAGGAAAAAATCGTCCCGGCCCCTTGACGGCCTGGCTTTTACGGCCTATAACCCGGTATCCTTTCTTTCCGCGGGGTGGAGCAGTCTGGTAGCTCGTTAGGCTCATAACCTAAAGGTCACAGGTT
>JAGRJZ010000090.1 GCA_020442505.1 Alphaproteobacteria bacterium
CGGCAGAAAATCGCCCGCAAGCTCAAAACCCGGCTGTCGGACGTTACCGACATGGAAATGCGTCTTTCCGGCGGCGACCAGTCTTTGAACAGACCAATCGGCGATCCCGAAGGCGACGAGTGGCAGGAACTTCTACCCGATAGCGGCCCGACGCCCGAAGAGGTCGTGACGGTGATGAAAGATTCAGAAAGTCGCTCCGCCTGGCTGAACGAGGCGCTATCGAGGCTCGACGGGCGCGAGCAAAAAATCATCACGGACCGTCATCTGAACGAAGACGTCGTGACGCTTGAAGATCTCGGGAAAGAGCTCGGGATCAGCAAGGAACGGGTCCGCCAGATCGAAGTCCGCGCGATGGACAAATTGCGCTCCTCCCTAACCGTCCACCGGGACGACGCCGTCGCAATGTTCCATTAGGTGTTCACCCTCCGCTCAGGAAAAACACCATGCCGTCTTCGAACTTTGAGATCCAGAACAAAAACCCGGCCGAGACCGTCAAAGCCAGCGTCACGAGCGACAGCAAAATCTGAAGCGGCAAGGCCAATAAAAAGACCTGGACCTGCGGCATCAGGCGCGTCAAGACACCCATGCCGATATAGACCATCATGGAGACAACCAGAAATGGCGCGGCGATCTGGACCCCGATCAGGAAGCTGCCGGCGACGGCGCGGGCCATCATATCCGCCATGGCGCCGGTATCCGGGATACCGCCGACGGGAAACAGTTCGTAACTGCCAACCAGCCCATAAAACAACAGGTGGTGGAGATTCGCCGCAAATAGCAACACAACCCCCGTCACGGATAAAAACGCGCCGATCAGGGAGCCCTGCGCCGCGAATCCAGGGTTGAAAAGCTGCGCGTTTCCAAGACCGGAGCCCAAAGAAATCAGCATCCCGGCCGTGTCCAAGGCCGCCATAAAGATCCGGGCGATCGTCCCGATAAACAGCCCCACGATAAACTCCATCGTAACCAGCGCCAGCAATACGGGGGTTTGCGGCACCGGGTCGGGCAGCATCGGCGCGACCAGCGGCGCCAGAACCAATGAGAGGCCCAGCGCGATGTATAGACGAATATTGGCGGGGGTAAAGCTGTCTCCGATTCCGGGCATGATGGTCGCGGCGGTACCGACCCGAACAAAGGTCAGAATGAAGGCAAAAACACCGGTCGTGATAAAATCCTGCAACATCGCCGGAACGCTCCTACGGCGTAAAAGGCGGAAAAAAATAAAATCAGGCGGCTTGTTTCAAACGGGTCGTGACCGATCCGATCCGGTCTGCAAGACTGGCGAGAATTTCGACCGCTGCCTGTTCGTCCTCGGCGCTCAACCCCGATGACGAACGCGTCTCGGCACGGTCAGTAATCGTCGAAAGCGCCTCTTCCGTCTTGTGCAGTGCCTCGCGCAGCTCGTAAATTTCGTCCGCCAGCATCAGCCCCGTCAAAACAAGCAAATGCGACTCGCTCGCCGCCGCGCCGGCGGCCGCCATCTCCCGCAGCCTGTGATCTATATAGCGGCCCAGCTCCGCGACCCGGGATTCCTGGCCATCGTCGCAGGAAACGCCGTAGGCGTGACCGTGAATATTCAAAGAAACCTCTGCCATGATCCTTTATCCTTCCTTCAATACGGTCTCGATGCGCTCGATCGCGACGTCGAGCGTCCGCACGATTGCCTGCGGATTCGCGTTGGCCGGTGCGGCGCCGGTCGAAAACATGTCGATCTGCCCCTCGCTCCCTTTTTTCTCTCGCGCGGCAAGGGCCGTTTCAAGCCCTCCGACGGCCGTCTCCAATGTCTCAAGAACTGACACAAGGTCGGACATATGTCTCTCCCTATCTTTCGTTTCTTTATGATTCCTGCTTTCGGGCTAGTATCAAGCCTGCGTTCCTCCGGTCAAGAGAAGTTTTGCTTTTTTGACACCGTCTGTTGAAAAAAGACGGAAAACAGGCCTATCCGGCTTTGCTTTTTGGCGATGGACATTGTAAAACCGTTCGCGACACATCCCATTGTCTCCGGAAAGGAACCGCCCGATGACTCACAACACCGCCCAGAAAATCGAATCGCAAGATCCGAAACATAGAGACATGGCCAACGCGATCCGGGCTCTGGCCATGGACGCGGTGCAAAAGGCCAATTCCGGTCACCCAGGCATGCCGATGGGCATGGCCGACGTCGCGACGGTTTTGTTCTCGAAATTCCTGACCTATGACCCGCGTCATCCGGAATGGCCGGACCGTGACCGTCTGATCCTCTCGGGCGGTCACGGGTCGATGCTGCTCTACGCGCTGCTATACCTGACCGGCTATGAACAAATGACCCTGGACGAGATCAAAAATTTCCGCCAGCTTCACAGCAAAACCCCCGGCCATCCGGAGCTCGACCCGGCATGCGGAGTGGAAATGACCACCGGCCCTCTGGGCCAGGGAATCGCCTCCGCCCCCGGATTTGCGCTAGGGGAGCGGATCATGGCCAACCATTTTCCTGATCTCATGAACCATTACACCTATGTTCTCTGCGGCGACGGCGACCTGATGGAAGGGGTCAGCCACGAGGCCTGTTCCTTCGCCGGGCACATGAAGCTTTCCAAATTGATCGTCCTGTTCGACGATAACGGAATCTGCATCGACGGCCGCACGGACATGACCGTCAACGACAATACCCGCCTGCGTTTTGAATCCTATGGCTGGGACGTCCAGGAAATCGACGGCCACGACCCCGCTCAGATCGAATCCGCGATCGCGCAGGCCCAGAGGACCGACACGCCCTCCCTGATTTGCTGCAAGACTCATATCGGCTTTGGCGCTCCGACCAAACAAGACAGCGCGGCCGCCCACGGATCGCCCCTCGGAGACGACGAAATCGCGGGTGCCCGCGCAGCCTTGAGCTGGCCGTACAAGCCCTTCGACATCCCCCGCGACGTTCTGGATCACTGGCGGGCCGTTGGCGCGCGTTGCCACGGCGTCTACGCGGAATGGGAAAAAGCGCTTGAACGCAACCGTTACCGCGAAACGTTCGAATCCGTTTGGAAGGGCGACGTGGCGACCGCCATCGCCCCCTTGATTCAAAAAGCCAAACAGGCCTTCGCCGCCGAAAAGCCGAAAATGGCCACACGACAGACCTCGGGCAAGGTGCTTGAAAGCCTCGTCCCGGCTTTGCCCTTTATGATCGGCGGGTCGGCGGATTTGACCGGATCGGTCAATACCAAAGTCAAGGGGCCTGATATCATCGGCCCGGACAACGCCTATAACGGCCAGTATATCCATTACGGCGTGCGGGAGCACGGCATGGCGGCGATCATGAACGGGTTGGCGCTACATGGCGGGATGATCCCTTACGCCGGCACCTTTCTGCAATTCGCGGATTATTCCCGGCCGGCCATTCGTCTGGGCGCGCTGATGAAGCAGCGTGTCGTCCACGTCATGACGCACGATTCCATCGGTCTGGGCGAAGACGGCCCCACCCACCAGCCGGTCGAGCATCTGGCCGCCTTGCGCGCGATTCCGAACCTGACGGTTTTCCGTCCTTGCGACGGGGTGGAAACGGCGGAGTGCTGGGAGCTGGCCCTGAACGCGCCGCAGACGCCTTCCGTGATGGTTCTATCCCGCCAGGGCATGCCGACCGTACGAAAGGCCGATGCGGAGAATCTCTGCGCCCGCGGCGCCTACGTTTTATCCGATTGCGACGGCGCGCCGGACATCACCCTCTTCGCGACCGGCTCCGAAGTCCAAATCGCGATGGCGGCAAAGGAAATGCTTTCTGGCAAAGCGGTCCGGGTCGTGTCTGTTCCCAGCATGGACTTGTTTCTGCAACAGGATCCGGCCTATCAGGAATCGATTCTATGCAACGAATCGAAGAAACTCGCGATCGAAGCCGCCTTACGCCAGGGCTGGGACCGTCTGATCGGGCCGCACGGGATTTTCATCGGCATGAAGGGGTTCGGCGATTCCGCGCCGGCGGAGGATCTTTACAAGCATTTCGGAATCACGGCCGACGCGGTCGTCGCGGCGCTAGAGGAATAACCCTCACATCCGGAAATAATGAACGAAGGGCAAGGTCGCCGCGTCGATGATGTGACCGTTTGCCGCCCGGGCCAGCTCCTCTTTCGAAACCCCGGCGGGCAAATCCAGCGAGACGTCCAGCGCAAGCAGGCGCAGCGCATAAGGCACGACCCCGTTGGGCTCGCACGGCCCGGCATAGCCGGTGTTCTGATAGTCGTTTTGTGCTGCGCGGATGCCCTCTGCAACCTCCTGTGAAGGTTGAATATTTTGAGACAACCCTTTCTTTTCGTTCTCTATTCCGAAAACAGACCAGACGAGAAACGGTGTTTTCCCCTCTTCCCGACGTTCAAGCAAAAGAATGAAGCTCTTTGTTTCGGGCGGCGCGCCGCCCCATCGGACCGGCGGCGATATGTTATCCCAGTAACAGGTATACGTCAGCGGTATTCGTTTACCCGCGAGAAAGGCCGGGCTTTCCAGCCGCAAGGTTCCGGCGCTTTCGTCGCCAAGCACAAACCCGTGTGCATCAGCCGGCCCTGCAACGGCTTCGATCAAGCTTGTTTTGATCTCCGCAGGAGACGGAACGGCGTCAGACTCGCGCACAGGTGCAGGCAAGTGCGTTGCCTCGCTCTCGCTTTTCTCGGGCACGACCTCTTCCACGATCGCCTCCAGGCTTTCGTCTTGCTCGATTTGCGCGAGCGGCCGATCGTCGGAACCCAAAACCGGCAAGCCCCGGTCCGTGTTAAAATGCCAATGGACCGCCCCCGCGAGCCCGACGACCACGAACAAAAAAATCCAGACCGACAAACCGGCGGGTTTTTCCTTCCTGACGGTCTCTTCGTTCCGCTGCGTTGGATCCTCTTCCTGTGTCATGGCGCGGCAAGTCCCTCTATATTTTTTCTATTGGTTTTCAAAGGCGAAGGCATTTTATGGGCCGTCGGCGCAAAAAGCAATTATTCCTTGACACGCCTCCCCCCCGGTGGCGAGTATGCGCCAGACATTACGATGGACGAAAGATTAAAACGCGTGTCAGACACCACCACAAGAAAAATAACGGTTCGACTGGCCGCGAACGAAGCGGAGATCGAGGCGGCCCAGCGCCTGCGTTATACGGTTTTCTACGAAGAATACGGCGCCCGTTCGGACGCCGTCATGGCCCGTGAAAAGCGGGATTTCGACACGTTTGACTCGGTCGCCGACCATCTGATCGTGGTGGACGATTCCATTGCCGATCCGACAAAGCGTATCGTTGGAACTTATCGTCTGATCCGTCAGGAAGCCGCGAGCCGCCAGGGACGCTTTTACACCAGCGATGAATACGACATCGCGCCCCTTCTGGCCAGCGGTCAAACATTGCTGGAACTTGGCCGCTCTTGCGTTCTGTCCGCTTACCGGATTCGTCCGGTTTTACAAATGTTGTGGCAAGGCATCACCGACTACATGCTGGATCATAAGATAGACCTGATGTTCGGCTGTGCCAGTTTTCATACCACAGATAGCGCCTCCCTGGCGCTGCCGCTTTCCTATCTGTATCACTGGCACCTTGCCCCGGCGGAGCTGCGGCCACGCGCCCTGCCCGGCGTTTACGTCGATATGGATATGGTCCCGCGCGAGCAGATCGACCCCGACGAAGCCTTAAAAACCCTGCCGCCTTTGATCAAGGGCTATATCCGGCTGGGCTCTTGCGTCGGGGACGGCGCGTTCGTCGACCGGCAATTCGGCACGACGGATGTTTGCATCGTCTTTCCGATCCGCCAGGCGAATGATAGCTACCGCCGCTTTTACGCACGCAAGGTCGGTCGTCCTATTCCCGGCCCGGGGGAGTCTTTCGTCGAATCCCAAAGGAAAACCGTTCGATGAGAGCGGCACTCAAAGGCGCGCTGAGATTGCTCGGCTTTCTGCTTCTCTGCGGGTTCGTGTTTCTGGTCCAGCCCCTCATCCTGCTTTTTACGAAAGGCCCCGCGGCGGACGTGATCCCGTTTTTCTGGCACAGGACGGCCGTGCGCCTGTTCGGTCTAAAGGTCGTCCAGGAAGGCTCTCCCCGGACAGAGCGCCCGACGGTCTTCGTGTCCAACCATTTGTCCTATCTTGATATCCCGGTTTTGGGGACCCTCCTGCCGGCTTCTTTCGTGGCAAAGGACGACATCGTGCGCTGGCCGCTTTTCGGCCCCATGGGACGGTTGCAGCAAACGGCCTATATCAGCCGCGCGCGTCATAAAACCGCAGTCGTTAAATACGCGCTGGACACGCTTTTGTCCCGGGGGCGCAGCCTGATCCTTTTTCCGGAAGGGACCTCCAGCCCCGGCACCTCCGTCCTTCCCTTTAAATCCAGTCTTTTTGCCTCGATGTACACGCATCAGGTCGCCGTCCAGCCTGTGACGATCCGTCTGGAATCAGTGGACGAAAGGAAACCGGACGATCCGGCCGTGCGCGACCGCTATGCCTGGCACGGCGAGATGACGTTAGCGCCCCATTTATGGGCCTTCGCGAAGGGAAAAGGCGCGCGCGTCACCGTCATTTTTCACGAGCCCGTCGCGCCCGCTTCCTTCCCTGACAGACAGGCGCTCGCGGTCCATTGTCATGCGCTCGTGGCCTCGGCCCTTGACACGAACCCCGAAAAACACGCAGCATAACAAGCAACCAACAAACACGATCACGAAAGGAACCATCATGGCTTTTACGACCCGCGACGCGCAGCGCCTTCAACAATACCTCCAGAAAAAATTCGGAAATACGGACATCGCGCTGCGCATACGCTCCCAGGCGGAAGAATCCGTCGAGGTTCTCTTGAACGGGGAGTTTATCGGGGTCATCTACCGGGACGACGAAGACGGCGGGGTTTCCTACGACTTCAACATGGCCATTCTTGAGGAAGACCTGCCCCATTGAGACGCCGAGATGTGCGTGGTCATTTGCCCTGCAGGCTGTTTTCCTGTTAAAATGGGTCCATGTTTTCTTTTTTTTAAGAAGGTTTCGTCCTATGCCCTTTTTCCTGGTTCTTGCTATTGTGCTCTCATTAGGGATCGGATCTTCTGCCGCTCTCGCACAGGATTCAGGGGAGAGAAGGCCGCTTTTTGGGATCTTTAACCGGAGCGACAGCGACTCTTCGGCCCGCGGGCCCATTCATCTGGATCTTCCGGCCAAGAACACCTCCGGCACAAGAAACACACCTTATGATTTCGGCACACCGAATCGTTCCCGCGATTCCGAACCCTCGTGGGTTGCTGAAGACAAGGCCTTTAACCAGGAATTTCTCCGCCTGTACCAACAGGACCTTGCCCGCTCCGCGCAAAAAGCCCGGGAATGGGAACAAGCCGAATCGGCCAGGGTAAGGGCCGAGACCGCCGCCCGTTTGCAAGAGATCGAAGCCAGAAAGCAGCAGCAAGCCAATGCGGGAACGACCGAAATCGACCTCTACGCGCCCGCGACGGGAACACAGCCCTCCACCCCGCCGAACGCGGTCTATACCGCGCCGCAGGACAGGAAGCCCAACGGTCCGATCCGGCTTTTCGAGAGATAGCGAAAAGATCCGCGCCGGCGGGATATAAAGATGACAGAATGCACGAAATGATTTAGTGTAAACGGACTTATTCGAAAAAGAGGTTGCCCGATGCCCGCGAGATATTTTTTGAAAGTTTTATCTCTTCTATTGCTCTTTTCCAGCTTTACGACCGTCTCTTTGTCACAGAAAGCGTTTTCACAGAGTTCGACGTCCGGCGAGGAAACCACCTCCGATTCCGATGGGTCCTGCGATCCTGATTTTATGCGGGCCGTCAGCGCCTACGCCTATACGCAAATGAACGCGGAAATATCAACGAACAGCAGCTTCATAACAAAACCGCCCAGCGTTTTGCAACTTGTCTGTTTCAGTAAATTCGTCGACCACCTGGCGAAGACGGCAAAGGAACAACCTTTGTTTAGTGAAGAGGCCCAACCCTTTGGCGTCAAGACTCCTTCCGGTATGGAAGGGGCGCTTGCCTCGCTCGTAACCGGCGCCCGCGCTTCTTCTTCGGGGACGAACAGCCAAACCTCCACCTCTACAGGGAGCTCTGGAAAAGACACATTTATTAATCAATATATAAACTCTGGCGAATCCTCCAAAAGCGGAACGTCCACGAGCGGGTCATCCACCGGAACAGGAACCTCGGGATCGTCGACAAACTCTTCCACAAATGCCTGCGGGGCAATGGACCAGGCATGGACGGATTCGAAATGTACGACGTCGGGAACAGCCTACAGCGCCGGGTTCGCCGAAGCCGACTGGTATAATTACGCAAACAAAACATCGACAACGCAAGATCCCTCCTGCACATCAGGCTCTGCTGCGGCGCAGAATGAATCCGGACATTCGAACATCGAACGGACCGTCGTCAAAACCTATCTGGATAAAATCCTGTGGAAGGGACATGAACTGGCGAAAGAATGCGCCAACCCCCCGATCGAGACAGGCGTCACCGTCCGGCGTAAGGGCATGGATCCCTATCCCGACGCGGTTTGCCCCAATCCGGGCTGTTCCTACAACGGCGACGCCAGAAAACCGCGCTGCGAATAGCGGCCACGACCCTACGCGTTCTTTTCTTCGCTCATCCAGCGTTTGATCTCTTGGCGGAGTAACGGGTTGTCCGGCTGTCCTTTCAGGAACGTCATGACCGTTTCGATGTTTTTCCGGCGATCCACGCTGACCCTCTCCGTTTGTCCAAAAGGAATCCGTTTTTCAGCTTCCCGGCTTTCCATTTGAACGATCGTTGCGCGCGCCTTGGCCAGAATCAAGGGATCGATCACCTCCCTCAGGGCCCTGACATGATCGAGGATCAGGTTTTGTGCATGATTGCGTTCTTCGTTCGACAACATTGGCGGACTGTGCCCTTCATCGCTTCTTCTGTTTGCAAAAACAGCCAAACGGCTTATATCTACAGTCTACCTCGCTCCGTCCTAACAGAAGATAAACAAGCTGATTTTGATGCTCAAAGCCTATGCCCTTCTTACCCGCGCCGCGGGGCCTTTTCTCCGCATTCTTCTTCGCCGCCGGGCCCGTAGGGGGAAAGAAAATCCCGTGCGTCTGTCGGAACGGACGGGGAATCCTTCCCGCCCCCGACCGGAAGGCCCGCTGGTCTGGCTACACGCCGCCAGCGTAGGCGAAGCGCAATCGGCGCTCGTCTTGATCGCAGCGCTCCTGTCCGCAAATCCCGCGCTTCATATTCTTGTGACGACGGGAACGGTGACTTCTGCGGATCTGATGGCCCGGCGTCTGCCGCCCCGGGCGCTGCATCAGTATTATCCGCTCGACCATCCGGCGTGGGCCGCCCGTTTTCTGGACCATTGGCGCCCCGACGCCGCGCTCTGGCTGGAATCAGAGCTGTGGCCGAATATGCTCCGTGCCCTGAAGAAACGCGATATCCCGGCCGCGCTGATCAATGCCCGGCTTTCCGAGCGCTCCGCGGCCCGCTGGAGGAAAGCCTCGGCCAGCATTCGTACGCTTTTAGAAAGCTTTGCAATAATCTTATGTCAAACGCCGGGAGATGCCACGATTTTCGAGTCGCTTGGGGGTAGACATGTTCAGGCGACCGGAAACTTAAAATACGCGGCGGCGCCCTTGCCCTGCGACAAGCAGGACTACGACATTCTGGCGGAACGGATAAAAGATCGCCCGGTCTGGCTTTACGCGAGCACCCACGCGGGGGAAGAGGACATCGCTTGCCGCCTGCACGCGCATTTGCAAAAGACATTCCCCACGCTTCTGACGATCATCGTGCCGCGTCATCCTGAACGCCGCGCGGCCATTCAGGCCATGTGTAGCGAGCATAACCTCTGCGCCGCTCTGCGAACTGAGACGCGTCTCTTGCCTACCCCCGACACTGAGATCTACATCGTCGACACGCTGGGCGAGCTGGGGCTGTTCTATCGTTTGGCACCGCTGGCCTGTATCGGCCGCTCCTTCAGCCGGGACGGCGGCGGCGGTCATAACCCCCTCGAAGCGGCGCAGCTTGGTTGCGCGGTATTGCACGGCCCGCATATCCAGAATCTCCAGGCGATTTACGACGAGATGGATTCGGCCGGCGCGGCGTTGCTGATCAAAAATGAAGAGGACTTCGAGAAACGGCTGGAAAAATTGTTGCAGGACGAAGAAGGTCTCGCGGCGCTTCAGGAAAGGGGGCTGCGCTTTGCCAGGGCCAAAGCCGACGGTCTTATTGACGTTCTGGCCGCGCTAGCGCCTTTATGGGAACCGCTTCTCCCGCACCAAGAACCGAGGAACTTTAGCGTATGACAGGTCTTAAGACCCCCTCTTTCTGGTACGAAGATAAAAGCTGGCAAAAAAATCTGCTCGGCCCCATCGCCCTGATCTATCAGGCTGGACGCCGCCTGGCCCGCGCTGGCGCACCCGCCCCCTATCAAAGCCCCCTGCCCGTTCTCTGTCTGGGCAACCTGACCGCGGGGGGAAGCGGCAAAACCCCGGCCGCCATCGCGCTGATGAAGATCCTGCAAGAAAAATCGTTAGCCGGCTCCCCCTGTTTCCTGACCCGGGGATATGGCGGCACGGAAAGGGGCCCGGTGCGTGTCGATCCGGCGCGGCACACGGCTGTTCACATCGGGGACGAGCCGCTTTTGCTGGCCCGTCACGCGCCCGTGATCGTGGCCCGGGATCGTCCCGCGGGGGCCCGTCTGGCCGCGAAATCCGGGATAGATGTGATCGTGATGGATGACGGGTTTCAAAACCCGTCTTTGGAAAAAACGCTTTCTTTGGTGGTGATCGACGGCGATAGTGGCTTTGGCAATCAAAGTCTTCTCCCGGCGGGGCCGTTGCGGGAACCGTTATCGACAGGCTTTGCTCGGGCGGATGGTTTTATCCTGATCGGGGCAGACCGCGCTGGCGTCATCCGGCGTCTCCCCCCCGAAAAACCGATCTTTCGGGCTCAAATCGTTTCTGGAAAGATCAGAGTATCTCCCGCCACGACAGAGGGAGAGCCCCTCCCCTATTTCGCGTTTACCGGTCTCGGTCGTCCCGAGAAGTTACGAAAAACGCTTGAGTCCCAGGGGATTACCTTGGCCGCTTTCCAGGACTTTCCCGATCATCACCGTTATACGGCGCGCGATTTGCGCAAATTGCAAGAATCCGCGGCGCGATATGGCGCCCGATTAATCACGACGGAAAAAGACGTGGTGAAACTTCCCCCCGAATTTGCAACGGATGTCCTGCCGATTAGGCTGGACTTCGACGACGAAAAAGCCGTCACGACGTTTTTGAAAAGAAAATTGACGGGACTCATATAAAAAACGCCGGAAAATCCTTGTTAGCGTCTCTTTTCCTTGATAGAGGTATGCCTTTGCCGTTAGCTGCCTTGGTTCTATCCGCTGCATTCGGAACTACCTATGATCTGGAATCTTCAAATAATTTTCCCATCGGCTCTGTTCTGGGATTATTGGCCACATGGATCATCGTAAAAGCTGCAAAGAGAACGCCTGGGGAGGGCATATCCTCCCGGAACATTATGAAGAATTACAGAATCTTCTAATCATGAGACGAATGGAAGCAAGACGCAGGAAGGCCAGAGAGGCATTCCCGATCCTTTGCCAGTCGTCCGCACCGATTAAGCCATGTCAGTGTGCGTTCAACAATCCATCTTTTGGGTAAAACGACGAATTCTTCGGCCTGATCGGACCGTTTTACGATCTCGATTGCGATAGCCTTTCGAAGGGCGACCAACCCTTCTCTGAAAATTGCTCCCTGATAAGCGGCATCGATAAAGAGTTTTTGCAACAGCGGGAAAGCGGTCATGAGTTTTTCCATGAGCATCCATCCTCCGTCCCGACCCTGGACACTGGCGGAATGCACCAGCATCAACAGGACGAAACCTTGTGTGTCCGTGAGGATAACGTCCTCGATTTTCCGGTGTCCACATAAGCCCCCCTCCTTTATCGAGCCCCTCCAGTGAATTACAAATTACTGAAACTGAACACTATGTTCCCGGACGGGCACTTACTGCAAACCGATCATCCGGTCGGCCAGAGATTCCATAAAGGCGACCAGGGTCTGCGCCATGGCGGGGAACAAAACGAAAAGCGAAAGAAAAATGGCGATAATTTTGGGAACGAAAACAAGCGTGATCTCCTGGACCTGCGTCAAGGCCTGGAGAAGCGCGATCACGACACCGACCAGCAACCCGACCAGCATCGGGCCGAGGCTGATCTGAATCGTAATCAGGATCATCTCGCGCACGGTTTCGATAATTTCGGCTTCGTCCATGGTACAACCGACCCGCATATGTTCGTCTTTACGATCTGCGACAGTCTGACACCGACCCGCAGGGGAATCAACCGATTAACCGGACGGGAAACACCTTTAAAGCGTCTTGCACTCGGAGGGAGGGCGCGCTACCGTTGCGAGATAATTGATTCGATTTTTTTACATCAGGGAAACAACGAACCATGGCCGAACGTGATCCGATTGACGTCTACAACAACTACCTTGTCCCGACCGTCATTGAACAAACCAACCGCGGAGAACGGGCGTTTGACATCTATTCCCGCCTTTTGAAGGAACGGATTATTTTCCTGAGCGGGGAGGTCAACGACCATGTTTCTTCCCTGATCTGTGCCCAGCTTTTGTTTCTGGAATCAGAAAATCCCAAAAAAGACATCTCGTTTTATATTAATTCTCCGGGAGGCGTTGTGACGTCGGGGCTCGCCATGTACGACACGATGCAATATAT
>JAGRJZ010000091.1 GCA_020442505.1 Alphaproteobacteria bacterium
GCGTGCCGATCCCGATGACCACGGCCGCGCTGGGCGGGGAGATCGAGGTGCCCACTGTCGGCGGCGGCCGGACAACGGTCAAAATCCCCGCCGGGACCCAAAACGGCCAGCAATTCCGGTTGCGCGGCAAGGGCATGCCGGTGCTGGGCAGCGAGGCCACGGGCGACATGTATATCGAAGTCCACGTCGAAACCCCCGTGAATTTGTCGAAGAAACAGCGTGAATTGCTGACGCAGCTCGACGAGACCATGGGCGGCAAAGCGGCCTCGAAACACTCCCCTGAATCTACCGGTTTCCTGGGGAAGGTAAAAGAGCTTTGGGACGATTTGACGGAGTGAATGAGTTGAGCGTTGTGAGCTGCCCGTTTCCGGAGTACTCTTTTCCAAACCCTGCGACTGAAAGCTGTTCGTTCCCATGATATGGCATACCCGATACACGCTCGACGACCTGAATCTTTCCCGCGGATTACGGGACGATCACATTAACAAGCATCTGGGAATCGTCTTCACGGAAATTGGCAACGACTATGTGAAGGCCACGATGCCCGTCGATCACCGCACGGTCCAGCCCTTTGGCTTGCTGCACGGAGGGGCGTCGTGCGTCCTGTCTGAGACGCTGGGCAGCGTCGCGGCGTGGATGTGCATTGATCCGGAAAAACAACGCGCGGTCGGAATCGAGATCAACGCCAACCATCTGCGCCCCGTGACGAAAGGTCTTGTGACCGGGATCTGCAAACCCGTCCATATCGGCCGGACGATGCATGTCTGGAACACCGAGATTTTCACCGAGGAAGACAAAATGAACTGCGCCAGCCGGTTGACCGTCGCGATTAGAGATCTTTAGTTGAGGACTGGGCGTTGAGTGTATAAACTGCTCCCACGGTCCGACAGGAAACTGATATGAAACACGCGAACAAATCCAAACCTTCGATCCGTACCGCTTCCGACAGCGAGGGCGTCACGCCGTTGCCCGGGTCTGTGGCGGTCGGCATTGCGGGCTGCACAGGCCGGGTCGGTAGCATTCTGGTGGAGGAGCTGTTATCCGGTCACTGGGAAGGTTTGACCCTCGCGGGGGGGAGCGTCAAAACCGGCTTTCCCCATCCGGACGGGCCGTATTTCGTGACCGAACGTGCGGACGAACTTTTCGACGTATCCGATTTGGTGATCGATTTTACGACGCCCGCCGCCACGGCCCAGCATCTATGGCAAGCGGCCAAGCATCACAAACCTTTAATCGTCGCGACGACCGGCCTGTCGAAACAGCAGCAGGACGAGCTGCAAGATGCGGCCCGTGAGGCGCCGATCCTCTATAGCGCGAATATGAGCTTGGGCGTGAACCTTCTCGCCGCTCTGGTGGAGCAAGCCGCAGCCCGTCTGGGGCCGGACTGGGATATTGAAATTCTTGAAACGCATCACAAACATAAAATCGACGCCCCGTCCGGCACCGCGCTGGCGCTTGGGAAAGCGGCGGCGGCAGGCCGTAGGGTTGATATGGATTCTTACGCTGTCCTCGACCGCACGGGTGAGCGCAAAGAGGGCACGATCGGTTTTGCCGTGATGCGCGGCGGAGACGTCGCGGGCGAGCATACGGTCGGTTTCTTCGAAGAGAAAGAACGGCTGGAGCTGACGCACCGGGCAACGGATCGGGCCATTTTATCGCGGGGGGCCTTGCGCGCGGCACAGTGGTTGGGGCGCCAAAGCTCCGGCCTCTATACCATGCGAGACGTTCTGGAACTGTAGGAAAAGAACTATCCGCTAAAGCGCAGCCTGTTTCTGGGATTTCAGGTGGTCAAGCAAGACCTGGACCTCGCCTCCCCCGCGCTGGATCACGGCGGCGAAGTCGGAGCGCTGGGTCACGGACATGCTGACACCCTCGACCAGAACGTCGATAATCTTGTAGCTTCCGTTTTTATACCATACGCGCCAGTCGACCTGAACATCCGGGGTGCCGTCATTCGGCACGATAAAGGAGGTGACGATCGTATCTTTTTCGCCGTCCGTGCGAAAGGAACGGGTTTCGAAGCGCTCGCCCTTGTAGTCGCTGAACCGCGCGGCGTAGATTTCCACGATCAGGTTCTTGAACAAAGACAGATATTCCGTGCGCTGTTCCTTCGTCGCTGTGCGCCAATATCGCCCGAGCGAAAACCGACCGATCGTATCCATGTCGAAACTGGTCTGAAGTAGACGACGAAATTGTTTCTTTTTTGCATCGTGGTCCAGATCCTCGTCAGACAGAAAATCCAACGCCTTTTGCGCCATGTTATCGACGAAATCTTGCGCACCCTGTCCCATTTTCTGAGAGTCCTTGGCTGGCGCTGAGGACTCCACGACGACGACAAAAGACGGGGATAAAGGTCCAGAATGAACAAGCGAGGCCGGTCGTGCCTGAAACGCCGATGCCGGAACCGCTGCAAGGGACAGCCCGGCAACCATAAGCCCGATGGTAAAAAGACCGGTCCGTTTTGTTTTCGTGTGCGAAGTTGCAGTTTTCATCGTCATCAATGTCTGGCAGGCGCTCTTTAACAAAAATAATATTCTATAAAATCCATTTTACCAAAGAGCGCAAGTTTTTTCTATCAAGGAAAAAGGAAGACCGCCATGGGCCTTCCTTTCCCTGATTTTTTCACGCTGTTTCAGGCGTATACGCCTTTATTAGTCTTCGAATTCCGCATCGTAGTCCGGAATGGACGCGCCGGAGGCCTCGTCCCGCACCAAAGCCGCGCGGCGCTGTGCATAGACGCTACGCAAGGCTGCGTAATAATCGAAAGAATTGCGTTGCAAATCGTCCAGAACGTCTAAAAGCTCCTCCCGGCTGTCAAGGCCCGAGACCCCCGCGCGTGCGTAGTACCATTCCTCCCGATCCGTGTTAAATAAATAAAGGCGAATTGGATCGGCGTAGGAATCGACCAAGAGTCCCGTCCCGTCCCGGAAGGAAGATGGCCCCAAGACAGGCAAAACCAGATAGGGTCCGTGGCCGACGCCCCATGTCGCGAGCGTTTGACCAAAATCTTCTTGTTCGTACTCAAAGCCTTCATGGCCTGCGACATCGAACAGACCGCCCACGCCTACAAAGGTGTTTGCAGCGAAGCGAACCGTATCGTTTCCGGCCCCTTCCAGGTCTCCCTGCAAAAGCTGGTTGGCGATGTTGATCGGGCTATGCAGATTACGCAGGAAGTTTCGAACTCCCTTGCGGGCCGGTGTCGGAACTGCCGCCCGGTAACCGCGCGCAACAGGCTCGATGAGCGCTTTGTCCACCGCGTCGTTCACCGCAAAGGTCACCCGGTTCACGTCCTCTAGCGGATCGTTGATCGCCGCGTCGTTGTAAGTTGTCTTCGCGGTCGTGGCCGAACAAGCCGCCATTACGCCGCACACAGCCATCGCCATGACCGTTCGTCCGGCCTGTGTCAACAGATTGGTTTTCATTGTAACGTTCTTCCCCAGTTTTATCGACTTTGTTGTTTGCGTGATCGGTTCACCCCAAGGCGCAACCCTCTCACATCCCCGCCAGTAAAACACGTCCCGATTACCAGCAGGTTAAGAATATCTAAAATGCCGAAAAACAGAGAAAAACACCCCGAAAGATGAGCGTTTCGGCATCAATCTTCACACTCTGCACAGAATGGGCGGAAGGTCAATCCCCCGCGTGAGACCGAGGCCTAGCCGTCTTCCAAATTCATTAGGACCGAGGTCCCCAGAAGAAGCGCGATAACCGACGGGGACCAGGCCGCCAGAACGATTGGAATCTGGTGGGACGCTCCGAGCGCCTGCAAAAAGCTGGAGAGAAAGAACAGCGCAAAGCCGATTCCGATCCCGCCGGCCAACAGAAACAATCCGCCGTGCTGTCGAGGCGGCCGTAACGACACGGCCGCGGCCAGAAGGATCATTGCCGCGAACAAAAACGGTTGCGCCAAGAGTGCCTGGAATCTAATTTTCAGCGGCACCGCATCGAACCCGGTCGATTCGAGCGTTTTAATAAACCCCGGCATCGACCAGAAGGAAACCGTTTCCGGCGAAGAAAAACTGTCTTCGATCTCGCGCGTGGTCAGCGCCGTCGGCAGGTTTAGAAGGGGAATCGATTGGGAAGTGATTTGCCCCGGCTCGTTTACGGTCGCATCGTAAAAAGTCCAGCCCCCCTGTCCGAGCAAAGCCTCCGGGGCGTCTATGCGTCGTAAAAATCGGTTATCCGGGGCAAAAAATAAAACCATCACGCGATGTAACCGCCAGTCCGGCAGCGCGATTTTTTCCGCGTAGATGATGACGTTTTCGTCCTGCGTTTCTCCGTTTTGCCGCAACCAAAGCCCTTCCTTGAACAAAGCGACATGACTGTTCCGGCGCGACAGGTAGTTGTTTTCCAGCGTCTCAAAGCGCGACAAGAGAAGCGACCCGGCCGGATTAACAACGGCGACCTGAAAGATTCCGGCAAAGATCGTCACCGCTACGACAGGGGCCAAAAATTGCCAGACGGAAAAGCCTGCGGCGCGCATAATGGCCAACTCGTGCTTGCGGTTTAACTGCCAGAACGTAAAAAGTGCGCTGAACAAAACGGCAAAGGGAAGAATCGTCTGTCCGACATCGGGCAACTTCAGAAGTCCCATTTCCAGAACGAGAGACAGGGGGACCCCGTCACGTTTCGCGGCTCGCCGGAGCAATTCGACCGTATCGAACAGATAAATAATACCGAGCAACAAAGCCGTGATTCCGATAAGAGTCAGAACATAACGCCGGGCCAGGTAGACGAACAAGGTCGAGGACAGTTTGCTTTTCATGACGATAAGCCCCGTTTCCGGCGGACGGAGAAAAGAGGCGCGTATTTTTGCCGCAACGATTCCGTCGCGGGGCTCAGCGCAAAAAATCCGGCCGCGATCGGAACAAATGCAAGGGCATACATCAGGACAAGGCCGGCATCGTGTTTCCGGGCGATGCTGAGAGCGCCCAGATACAAGCCTTCGATTATAATGGCCGCAGCGATCGCCAGGGCAATGCGCCCCGCTTGCCCCTTCCGGTTCAAAGACCCCAACAACAAAGACGAAAGCGCTATCAAGGCAAAGGCCGGCGCCAAAAGAGGGGTCACAAAACGCCGGTGGGCTTCAACAAGGAAAATCCGGCGGTTTTTATGTGCCCGCGCGTCGTCCTTGTCGGGATGAAGCAGTTGCCAGAAGGTCCGTTCGTCCGGTTCTTGCCAACGTTGTGGTGTCGCGGCGGACGGATCGGGCAGATCAATCGTGTAACGGTCGAAATTCAGACGATCGAGCATGCCTGTTTTCACGTTCAGAGATTGACGGGAGCCGTCATAGACGACGACCTGCTGTCCCTCGGGGGTGGACACCAAAACCCCGCGGCGGGCGATAACCGTCACAGGTGTTTTATTCTCCGGCCGACTGTCATGGATCATGAGGCCTTCGAGCTCTCCGTTCTTGTCGCGTTTGCGGATAAAGACCGTCAGGCCGTCAAGGGGCGCGTTGAAGACGCCCTCCTGAAACAACAGGGCGGAATACTGGGCTTTGATGATCTGGCGCATCTCCTGCATTTTCAAAACGGAAACGGGGCCGAGCCACATCGTCATTACCCACAGGACCACCAACGTCACGAGAGACAGGACGATAGCCGGTCGGGCCAACCGGGCCGGCGTCGTTCCGGTCGCGCGCATCACAATCAGTTCGCTATCCGCGATCATCCGGTGGTAGACGAATAAAGTTCCCGCCATCAAGGCGATCGGCAAAATAATTTCAAAAAATCGGGGCAAGGCTAAAAGCGTGAGCGTTACAAAAGCCATACCGGACGCACCGGCATGAATGACCAGCTCCAGAAAACGCAAAGACTGCGTGAGCAAAATCAACGCCGCCAGTGCCACCGCGATGAATACGGTCGCAATCAGCAACGTTCGAAAAATATAGCGGTCGAAGATCACACTCTCCTATCCCATATTACCCCTGTGAACGCAATGTTTTCCGGCTCGTTTCAAAGTTTTCTTGAGTTTATCGTAAAACTTGTATAAACCCGTTTGAAAGGGCACCGAACCATCTGACAAAGAAAACTGATCGAAAGGAAGAGCAGACATGGCGAACGAACAGGCGGCACGACAAGACGAGAAGGCTGCGTCCTCTAAGGGACTGCCGCTTTTCTACGAAGCTCCGGAGCCGCTGGACGCGAAACGTCACGGTCATTTGTCTTTGGCCAAAGACATTGGTCTGGGCTTTACGGCAGGAATTAACGCCGTGCCTGTTAATATGATCGAAATGCCCCAAATTTGTCATTTTTACCCGATCGCGTTCTCGCCCGATGGCAACGCGACTCCGGTCGCGCTTCTAGGCCTGCGGGACGGCGAAAATCTGTTTTTGGACAAAGCCGGGAATTGGATGGAAGACGCCTATATCCCGGCCTATATTCGGCGCTATCCGTTTATTTTTTCGGAGCTTCCGGGCGGCGAGCAACTAACGTTGTGCGTCGATATGGCGCCACGGGCCGTCAACGACAAGGATGACCAGAAATTTTTCGATGCGAGCGGCAAACCGACCCAGATGGCAAATAACGCCCTTGAATTTTGCAAGTCCTATCACGCCGCCGCGCAGCAAACGGTTGCGTTTTCCAAAGCGCTTGCCGATAGCGGCCTTTTGGTCGATCGTTCGGCCGAAATCACGGTCGGCGAAGGTCAAAAAATCAGCTTCTCGGGCTTCCGGATCATCGACGAAGCCAAGCTTGCCGAGATGGCCGACGAAGATTTTCTGGAGTGGCGCCGGAATGGCTGGCTTCCTTTTGTATATGCGCATTTGTTTTCCGGCGGTCAGTGGCAACGCCTGACAACGCTTTTGCGCCAGCGTATCGCGGGCGATAAGAAATAAAGAACGTGTGCTTTTTAAAAAACCGAACAAGGTGGGGTTGAAATGGCAAAGGTAGGCGCGCAACGAGCCGGAGAACTGACTGGGAAATCAAAATCGACAATCCAGCGCGCGATGAAAACGGGCAAACTGTCCTACGATCTTGACGCGAACGGGCGCAAGGTGATCGACGTTTCCGAACTTGATCGGGCGTTCGGGCTTCTGCCTCAGGAGGGCGAACGTCAGGAACGCCAAAGCGTCGAGGCTGAACTGGAAAAAGCCGCTCATATGCTGGAAACCGAGCGCATGCGCATGCAGATCAAAATGCTGGAAGAACAGCTGAGCGTCGCGCGCGAACAGATCGAAGATCTGAAGGAACAGCGGGAACAATGGCAAAAACAGGCGCAACAGGTTCTTTTGACGAGCCAGTATAGCCAAAAACAAGCCGAGGAGTTGAAGGAAGAGCTCAAGGAACGCGAGCGTCGGGCTTTGCTGCGTCGCCAAAAGGAAATGGAACGCCGTGCCCAGCTTCAGAACGCCGGAAACGAAAACCGCCGCACCGGCCCGATGGCCCGGCAGCGCGAAGCCGAGAAATCTTTTCGAGTTCGTGATCTCTGGTCAAAAATCCGGGGCCAGGCTGCCAGCGCCGAAGCGCAAAAAACTGCTTAATTGCTTAGCCTCACGGTGTAGAGGAATGAGGTATGATGGGACTCCAGATTAACCGCCATCGCTCTACAAATACTCGATAGGTATCCGGCCCCGCGAGGTTGGGTTGATCCGAGGGCTGCGAAAGCGCCTGCATAGGTGTTTGTCCTTTCAGGGCGCGTTGCGCGATGACATTGTTATACGAATACAGATAGTTAAGCAAGGTTCGTTTCAAGTCTTCGCTTGATCGGAAGCGGGTTGTTTTGAGAATATCCGCGATGCGGCCGTTGAAGCGTTCGACCATGCCGTTGATCCGGGGCGTTCGCGGTTTTATCAGGCGGCGCTCGATGCCGTTTTCCATGCAAACCTTGTCGAACGGATGGTTTCCGGTCGGCTCTCGTTCGCCGCTGCGGCAATAACGATCCGTAAATTCCTTGCCGTTGTCCGTCAGGATTTTGCTGATTTTCGCCGGAAATTCACGGATCACATCGCGCAGGAACTTTTCCGCGCTGTCCGCGCTTTTGTCCGGCAGGATGTCCAGAGCCTCCTGCCAGTCGGCCAGAGAGGTCTGCATCCGGTGCGGACGGGAAGACGCGTCCTGCCCGTCAGGGCGCTCTTTCCAGCGCTTGACCGTCTTATGGGTCAGGCCCATCTCCCGCTGTGACTGCGCGGTTGGGCGGTGCCGGTTCTGGTAGATATACCGCCGCTGAGCGGGCGTCACTGTCGCGTTCGCGTGAAGTTTTACCTGCATCTCAAAGCCTCCCGTCAATGACTCTCCGCAGCATGCAACTTCACAGCCCTCGGATCAATCCAACCTCGCGGGACCGGACAGGTAGTCACAAATGCAAATGAACATAAAAGCCTGTTATTTTTACAGGTGGAGGCATGATTGGGGGTGGAAAAAATTATCGGAAATAAATATTTTGTTTTTAAATCAATTTCCTATAACTTAAATTCCGCTACCTCAAGGGACTTTTAAAAAACAAGGACACCAAAATGACGGCTAAGCGGATTTTGTCGGGGATGCAACCGACCAACCAGCTTCATCTGGGGAATTATCTCGGGGCGCTGAAGAACTGGGTCGCGTTGCAGGATCAGGATTATGAATGTCTGTTTTGCGTGGTCGACCTCCACGCCATTACGATGCCCTATGACAGGGATAAGCTGGCTCAGGCTACGCGCGAGATCGCGGCGGCCTACATCGCGGCGGGGATTGATCCCGCAAAATGCCCGATTTTTCCGCAATCAGCGGTGCCTGCTCATTCCGAGTTGATGTGGCTGTTCGCAACCATGACCCAAATGGGCAAGCTGGAACGTATGACCCAGTTTAAAGATAAGGCGGGAAAGAACAAGGAGCGCGCCGGACTTGGACTGTTTTCCTATCCGGTTTTAATGGCGGCGGATATTTTGCTTTACAAAGCGACGCACGTCCCGGTCGGCGAGGACCAGAAGCAGCATTTGGAGCTGACCCGCGAGATCGCGGCGACTTTTAACGCGCGCTATCAAGCAGGATTTTTTCCGCAAACCGAGCCGATGATTCTGGGTGAGGCCACCCGGGTGATGTCCCTGCGCGACGGGACAAGCAAGATGTCGAAATCGGCCGAAAGCGACATGAGCAGGATCAATCTGACCGATGATGCCGATACGATCGTCAGAAAGATCAGGAAAGCTAAAACGGACCCGGCGCCGCTGGGGGAGACCATCGAATCGCTGCAAGGGCGCCCGGAGGCGCTGAATCTGGTGACGATCTATGCCGCGCTGGCAGGCGTAAGCCGCGCCGAGGTGCTTGCGCAATTTGGGGGCCAGCCCTTTTCCGTCTTTAAACCTGCGCTGGCGGACCTGGCGGTGGAAACGTTATCGCCTATGACCGGCCGCATGACGGATTTGTTGTCCGATCCGGCTGAGATCGACCGGATTCTGGCGTCCGGCGCGGATAAGGCCAGGGCGCTGGCGGAGCCTGTTCTCCGGGACGTGAGGGAGATTATGGGTTTTTGGCGTGGATAGGCGCGGCGCGGTCTTACGTTTGTTTGGGTTGTGCGAAAAAACTTGTTGACGCCCTCGGGGGATAACTGTATATTCCGGCCGAAATTTGAATGGATGGGCTGGCTGTGACCTTCCTTTTTCATGGAAAAAGAAGGTCAGACGCGGCTCTGTCGCTCTTTGTCTTCGTGATGAAGGGGATAGAAAAAGACGCGAACCAAAGCGCCTTTGTTTGGAAAAACCCGCAAAGCCGTCATCTCTGACGTGACGTGCAGGAAGGGGTTTCAAGCAGTCAAAAGGCTGTATGGGCGAGTCCGGTTTCCATCGACATCGACGTAACGTGAAAGGAAAAGGCGAGAAAACCTATGCCAACGATACAGCAATTGATCCGCAAGCCCCGCTCCATGGGCGGAAAAAAGGCCATGAAGCCGAACAAAAAACGCGCGTTGCAGCACAAGCCGCAGGTCCGTGGTGTTTGCACCCGCGTGTACACGACGACCCCGAAAAAGCCGAACTCGGCGTTGCGGAAGGTTGCGAAGGTTCGTTTGACGACCGGCTACGAGGTTATTTGTTATATTCCCGGGGAAGGCCATAATCTGCAGGAGCACTCCGTTGTTCTGGTTCATGGCGGCCGGGTCAAGGACTTGCCGGGGGTGCGTTATACGATCATCCGGGGGACGTTGGACACGCAAGGCGTGAAAGATAGGAAACAAGCTCGTTCCCGTTACGGTGCGAAACGGCCTAAATAAGAGGATTTTTAGAACATGTCACGTCGTCATAGAGCAGAAAAACGCGAAATTTTGCCGGATCCGAAATTCGGGGATCTGGTGTTGTCTAAATTCGTTAACAACGTGATGCAGGACGGGAAGAAATCCGTTGCTGAGCGGATCGTTTACGGCGCGTTGGAAATTCTGGACGCAAAAGCCGCGAATGAGAATTTTGACGAGGAGGGCGATGCCGGGAAACAGGGGGAGGGCTCCAAAGGTCTTCTGGTGTTCCGCAAGGCGCTGAAAAAGGTGAAGCCACAATTGGAGGTGCGTTCCCGCCGGGTCGGTGGGGCGACGTACCAGGTCCCGGTCGAGGTTAAGCCGGATCGCGCGTTGGCGCTGGCGATGCGCTGGATTATCGATGCGGCGCGCAAGCGCGGCGAGCGCACGATGGTGGAGCGCGTGGCCGGGGAACTTCTGGATGCGGTCAATGATCGCGGCACGGCCGTCAAGAAACGTGACGATACGCATAAAATGGCCGAGGCCAACAAAGCATTTGCTCATTACCGGTGGTAGGGCTGGTTAACGGAATAACTGACAAACTGGAAAAGCTGAGAAAATGGCACGCGAATATCCACTGACGCACTACCGGAACTTCGGGATCATGGCCCATATCGACGCGGGCAAGACCACGACGACCGAGCG
>JAGRJZ010000092.1 GCA_020442505.1 Alphaproteobacteria bacterium
GCGACGATCACCTTGGAATCCTTCATTCCAGCCAGATGCTGGATCGCGCCGGAGATCCCGATGGCGATATACAGATGGGGCGCCACGATTTTCCCCGTCTGACCGACCTGATAATCGTTCGGACAATAGCCAGCATCCACGGCCGCGCGTGAGGCCCCGATGGCCGCGCCCAGCTTGTCCGCGAGCGGCTCCAAAAGGCGGTGGAAATCTTCTCCGCCGCCGAATCCCCGCCCGCCGGAGACAATAATCCGGGCCGCGGCCAGATCGGGCCGTTCGGATGCTGTGAGTTCTTGCCCGACGAAGCGTGAAAGCCCGGCATCCCCCGCGCCCGCGATCAGATCGATGGAGGCCGTGCCGCCCGTCGCCGGCACAGGATTGAAAGCCGTCGAGCGGATCGTCATCAGCTTCAGGGCATCCGTGCTCTGAACCGTCTCGAACGCGTTTCCGGCATAGATCGGCCGGAGGAAGGTATCCGCGCTCTCAACCCCGGTCACGTCGGAAATCGCCTGCACGTCCAGCAACGCCGCCGCGCGGGGCAGGATATTTTTCCCAAAGAAAGAAGCCGGCGCCAGAATATGGCTGTACTCCCCCCCCGCCACCTTCACGAGAAGCGCCGCGAGATTTTCCGCGAGCGCGTGCGTATAGGCCGGATCGTCGGCATGAAGGACTTTCGCTACCCCGTCGATCTTGACGGCGGCTTCGGCCACCGGGGCGCTTCCGCTCCCCGCGACGAGGATATGGACGTCCCCCCCAATCGCCTGCCCCGCCGTCACGACGTTCAGGATGTTGGGATTGAGGGTTTTATTGTCATGTTCGGCAAGAATGAGAATGGGCATGATCACACCACCTTCGCTTCGTTCTTCAGTTTTTCCACCAGTTCCACGACAGAGGCCACTTTTACCCCGGCGGGGCGCTTGGGCGGCTCCGTGATTTTCACAAGCGTCGTGCGCGGCGTCACATCGACGCCCAGATCGCCGGGAGTCGTCGTGTCCAGCGGCTTTTGCTTGGCCTTCATGATATTGGGCAAGGACGCGTAACGCGGCTCGTTCAGCCGTAGATCAGTCGTCACAACCGCCGGCAATGTCAGAGCCAGCGTCTCCAGACCGCCGTCGATCTCCCGCGTTACGGTCGCCTGGTCGCCGTTCAGCGCGATCTTTGAGGCAAAGGTTCCCTGCGCCCAGCCCAGCAGCGCTGCCAACATCTGACCGGTCTGGTTGTTGTCGCCGTCGATCGCCTGTTTCCCCATCAGAACAAGATCGGGCTTTTCGCTCTCCGCGACCGCCTTCAACAGCTTCGCCACGGCCAGAGGTTCCAGCCGCTCGTCAGTCTTAATATGAATCGCGCGGTCGGCCCCCATCGCGAGCGCCGTACGCAATGTTTCCTGGCATTTATCCGCGCCGGCGGTCACGGCCACGATTTCGCTCGCCGTCCCGGCTTCTTTCATCCGCACGGCTTCCTCTACCGCGATTTCGCAAAAGGGGTTCATCGAGAATTTTACGTTCGAATCCTCGACCCCGGTCTGATCCGCTTTGACCCGAATGGTCACATAGGCGTCGATCACGCGCTTGACAGACACAAGAACTTTCATAGACACAAGCCTTTTTATGATTGAACGGAAGATCGCTTCGGCTTCCATTGTAATAAGCCCGACCGAAAAAACAAAGACCCTTTCGGTTTTTTTAGGGCTTTTCTTCCAAGGCGCCTCCGATTATCCTGCGAGACGGAAATCTCCCCTTGCCCAAAGCGGAAAATACATGCCCGGCTCCTCTACGCAAAAAGAAAAAAGCGCCTATAGCCTGAACGGCTTCAACGTTCTGATCGTCGAGGATTATCCCTTTATGGCCAGCTTGATCGCGACGATGCTGCGCGAGTTCGGGGTCGGGAACATCTTTATCGCACACAACGGCGCCGATGCGCGGGAAATGCTCGTCATGTTCAACGGAGACCCGGCAGCGCGCGATCACATCGACATCGTCTTGACGGACTGGCTGATGCCCGGAGGCGACGGAATCGCTTTGATCGACTGGGTACGCGCGCATAAAAAGGACAGCGTCCGCTTCGTGCCGATCGTTCTGTGCAGTGCTTATGCCAGCGAGCTGGTCGTCATAAAAGGCCGCGATCACGGCGCGAACGAAGCGCTGGTCAAACCGGTCTCGGCGAAAAAGCTGGCCAACCGGATTTTGCACGTTATCGACCACCCGCGCCCCTTCATCAAAGCCCCCGACTTTTTCGGCCCCGATCGCCGTCGGAAGGTGGAGCCCTATGAAGGGGACGAAAAACGCAAAACCAGCCCGGAAGAACTGAGAGAGCATCATGAGCGAATCTGACCCGCACAAACAGAACGCCCAAACCCCGGCCCCGGACGACAGGGACGCCGCGAATCAGGAGGTCGAGATCTTCCATCGCGTTAACCGGCTCAAGCTGAAAGCCGGGGCATCTTCGCTGCATGCCGGGCCGGGCTTTATCGATCCCAAGGCCATCAATCGGGCCGAAACCGTCATCAAAAACAAGGAATCAGCTTACACGACCGAGGTGGAAGATATTCTGGCCAAGCTCGACAGGGCCTGGAAGGAAGCAAAATCCCTGCCTGCGGACGAATCCGCCGACGCGATCGAAGCCGTTTACCACACCGCCAACCACATCAAGGATCTGGCCGCGATGTTCGGGTACGAGCTGATGCAGCATTTTGGTTATTCCCTGCGCGACTTCGCCGGGCGGATTGACATGACGAACAAAGCGCATCATGTGATCGTCCAGGCGCATCTGGACGTCATGTGGGTCGTGTTTCACGAAAACATCAAAGATCACGGCGGCCCCAAGGCCGAAGAGCTGAAAAAGATCGTCGCCCAGGCGATTGAAAAATACAGCTAGGACTATAAAAATGGATATCGAACAAATTTTAGAGCAGATCAAAAAATTACCGCGTAAAGATGAGGGTGAAATATACCTATCCTCTTTAAAGCCTCTCATAAAAAATTTAGGAAAAGATCATCATTTAGCAATTAGATTGTGGGAAACAAAAAACAAAGCTGCTCGCGAGATTGCAGTCAGGATCGCTGAGCCTGAAAAAACAAATGAAGAGCTTTTGGAGAAATGGGTAAAGGATTTAAATGAGTGGGGTTTGACGGATGCATTTACAGGGCATCTTGTCAAATACACGTCTTTTGCAGTTTCAAAATCGTATGAATGGGCAGAACAAGAACCGGAATTTATTCGCCGCGCGGGATTTGCAACAATCGCTCAAATGGCCTGGGCTAAAAATGATTTTGACGATACAGTTTTTATCAAATTTCTTCCTCTCATAGATAAAATGGCTTCGGATGACCGCTTCTACGTTAAAAAGGCAGTAAATTGGGCATTACGAGATATTGGAAAGCGGAATCCAAAACTTCAAAAACATGCACAACAGTTGGCAAAAAAGCTTCAACAGTCAGATAATAAAACTGCCTGTTGGGTTGGAAAACATCGTTGCAAAGAGTTTATGACTTAGATTTTTGCACCGCACACAAAAAATCTTTGCATAAAATCAGTATTTTATGGTTAACTGCAAGAATAACAGGAGATTGTTATGAATTGGCACATGAACATAAATCAGAAACCCTATATG
>JAGRJZ010000093.1 GCA_020442505.1 Alphaproteobacteria bacterium
TTTACTCTTTTCGGTTCGAATCCGTGTTTGTCATTCATTTTTCGTCCAATCCGGAGCCACATCCCAGATTATACGAAAAATGCGCTTTGAAAGTTGACTGTATTTTTCAAACTTTTATGGTAGAATATTAGTATGACTTTTTTAGAGCAGAAACTCAACGAACTCGAAGCACGACCTGTGCAATTTGATCAGGCCGAGCAGAATCGCCGCGTGGAAATGTTTCAGCATTTTGCCGTTATTAACAGATTTGAAGGCATTGCCGCCACGCCGCTTGACGAGCGTTTGTTCTCACTCCTTGCGGCGGGTAAAATCTCGAAGCCTGAATATCTGGATCTGTGCCTGCGTGACGCGCAGGGCGTTGTTTGATGGGCGAATCTTACTGGAATCAGACAGGCGACCCCTATCAATATGCCGGCTCGTCCGTCTTGAAAAACATTCCGAACCTGAAGGATGCCGATGCTCTGGATGTTTTTGAACATCGTGCCACCGCTCTGAGGCTGGACGAGGCTGTGGAGTCTGCCGCCGGAAAACCCGTATCTCTTGCCCTGTGGCAGTATATCCACCGCACCCTGTTTCAGGATGTCTATGGCTGGGCAGGCGAAATTCGCAGCGTCCAGCTGGCAAAAGGCAGCACCGTTTTCGCCATGCCTGAGCACATTGAGACCGAAGCCGCCCGAATCTTCAAAGAACTCGCCACCGACAATCTTTCCGATCCCGGAAGGTTGGCTTTTTATTTCGGGGAACTGAACGTACTGCATCCGTTCCGCGAGGGTAACGGCAGAACCCAAAAATTGCTCTTCGATGAAGTCGTCCGGGCGCTTCCATGCAGTATTTGTCCCATAGCTCCTCCTTGGTTGGAAGCTCATCATACCTGATTCCTCTACACCGTGGGACTAAACAGCTATAATTTTTGTGCATTTTTTAACATAATTTTAATATCTGTATTGTAAAAAGGATCAAGAAATTGCGGTGTTTGCGCGTTTTTTAATGAGCACCGGTTCGTTGCTCGTTTCATGCTACTATAAAACGGTGTAGTGGCCAGTTAAGAGGAAAGGAAAACAATGGAATTAACTGATGACGAAGCTTTTGTGGGCGTTATGGCCTTGGCCCATATCTCAGAAACAGATCGAAACCCTAATCAGGCTCAATATGCATTGGATGCTATTCTCAAACTTAGGCGAATAGGAGATCGTGATTTCTTTGATCCGGAGTTTCAGAAGGCACTTTCCAAGTCTTCTCATATGACAACCTATGCGGCCGGGAGTCATTCTCTTAACAATCTTGTCGGAAAAGATCTCAATGCCATGGCAAGCGAAGAGGGGGTGGATAAACTGAAAGTTTTATACGAGACGGCTAAAACCATAGCAGTGGAGGTGTGCCTGAAAGATTTGCAGGCAGCGGAACCATATCAAAAAGAGGCAGTTGTTTCTGCTGCTGTTCATACTCTGGCGCACTTCTCCAGGGTTTCTGATGTGATCAATCAGGAACCTTGGGTTGAAGCTCTGAATAGGTTGGATGTGGATAAAGGAGACGTTGTGAAAGCTGCAAAGGCCGCACAGACACTTGGAGCTCAGGAATATTATGATGTTCCTTTTTCAATGGCTCAACTTTTGGAAGGTGGTTCGTCGCAGGAGAAAGCCAAAAAGAGTCTCCCAGCTACATTTCAGAGAACTGCCTCCTCAGAAGCAGATCAAGATGATCTTTGTCGTCCCCCTAGTCAGTCCTTTTCGCAGTCCGGCCCAAGCGGTCGTTGATCGCCAGCCCCAGACCGGTTTCCGGGATCGCCATAACGGCGATCCCTTTGTTTTGGGGGCGGTCCAGCTCGTGCAGCATCCGGAACAGATTGGCCGCGGCTTCGTGTAAATCTCCCCGCGGGCTAAGATTTCGTACCCGCTCCGGCGGGAGGTCCCGCGCCGCGCCGCCCGTGCGGATTCCCATAAATTTGACGGAACCGAAAGCCAGCAGCGCTTCGCCCTCTTCCAGATCGATCGCGTTCATCCGCACCGGGATGGACGGCGCGTAGTGTTTCAGCAGCAGACCGGGGGATTTCGGTTTGTCCGTTGCGGTCGTCGTGCCGTCTTCGACGCGGTAGCCGAGAACGGATTCGATATCCGCGGCCGTGACGGCACCGGGGCGCAGGAGCGTCGGCGTGTCTCCGCTCAGGTCCAGCACCGTCGATTCCAAGCCCACCGCGCAGGGCCCGGCGGCTAGAATCATATCCACTGCGTTGCCTAAGCTCTCCGATACCAGCAGTGGCGTGGTTGGAGAAATGCGCCCGGATTTATTGGCGCTGGGCGCCGCGAGTGGAACGCCGGCCGCCGCGATCAGCGCGCGCGCGATCGGATGTGCCGGAACCCGCACGGCCAGCGTCTCCAGCCCGGCGCTGCACAACTCCGAAATCCTACAATCGGTCCGCCGCGGCAGGATCAGAGTCAAGGGCCCGGGCCAGAAGGCTGCCGCGACCGTCTGCGCGCGGGTATCTGTTACAACGGCCGATTCTATGTCTTCCGCCCGGGCGAAATGGCAAATCAGCGGGTTGAAGGCCGGCCGGCCCTTGGCTTCGAAAATTCGGGCAACCGCCGCGCCGTTCGTCGCGTCCGCCGCCAGGCCGTAGACCGTTTCCGTCGGTATGGCGACCAGCCCCCCCCCGCGAAGGCATGCGGCGGCCTCGTCGATTGTTTCGGGGGTGGCCGTTTTCAAACGCATGGATGAAACACTCCGCCTGTTGTCGGGGTTTTGACGCCGGTCGTGGTCGGCAAGGACAGCGGCAGACCCGCGCGCGATCGCGCCGCCAGATAGGCGAATCCCTCGGCCTCCAGCGCGTCGCCGTTCCAGCCCAAATCCTCAACCGGTCGTACCTTCGTGTCCAGCGTTTCCGACAGCCAGCGCATCATAGTCTTGTTATGCCGTCCGCCGCCCGTGACGTACCATGCCAGGGGTGGAGACGGGAAATGGTCACGGGCCTTTGCGATGGCGCGCACCGTAAAGGCGGTGAGGGTCGAAACGCCTTCCTCTACGCCGTCGCTTGAAGAAAAGGGAAGCCATGCATTTCTGTCCAGCGATTTAGGCGGGGTCCGGTCGAAGTAAGGGTGCGCGAGCCAAACTTGGAGCCGTTTCTCGTCGGGCGTTCCCGCCGCGGCCAATGCGCCGTCCCGATCATAGTGCGCACCGGTTTGCTTTTTAACACAATCGTCGATCAGAGCGTTCCCCGGTCCGGTGTCAAAGGCCAGAATACATCCCTCAGGCCCCAGATAGGTTACGTTTGCCACCCCGCCGATATTTAGAATCGCCACGGGCTTCTCAAGAGTCTCGGCCCGCGCCGCGTGGTAAAGCGGCAAAAAGGGCGCCCCTTCGCCCCCGGCTTCCATATCGGCCCGGCGGAAATCGTTGACCACGGGTATTCCGGTCTCGCGGGCGAGAAGGGCGCCATCTCCGATCTGGAGCGTTCGTCCGTTTGCCGGATCGTGGAAAATCGTCTGGCCGTGAAAACCGATCAGTGTCGGCGGGGTTTCGGCGCGCGCAAGCAGATCTCGTACGACCGCCGCGTGGGCTAACGTCATGCGCCGCTCGACGTCCCGGACGAAATCGTCGAAACCGGCGTGTCCCAGACAGCGGCGGAGATCCTCTCGCAACCCTTCTTCATACGGCGTGGACAGGAAATCCAGCGGTTCGGCGTGCGATTCACCGTCCGTTCTCAGCAACGCGGCGTCGATCCCGTCCAGCGAGGTGCCGGACATCAACCCGATAACGGTACAGACAGGCCGTGTTTCCATACGGGTCTTTGTACCCGATGAAATGGGGTTTGTCATGTTCGTTTCCTTTTCCGGGCTTGCATTTGGGGAGGCTCTTGCCTAGTCTCACCCTCTGACGAGTGAGGAGGATAAATCAAATGTTCGATTTGACAGGTAAAACCGCACTGGTGACGGGCGCGACGGGCGGGATCGGCGGGGCGATCGCGCAGGCTTTGCACGCGACGGGGGCTACCGTTGGTGTTTCGGGTCGCAACGAGGAAAAGCTAAAAGAATTGAGTGCAGCGCTGGGAGACCGCGTGCACGTCCTTCCCGCCGATTTATCAAGCGCGGAGGGCGTTGATAGACTGGTATCAGACGCCACGGCAGCGATGGAGCGGATCGATATTCTGGTGAACAATGCGGGTCTCACGCGGGACGGGCTGTCGATGCGGATGAAGGACGAAGACTGGCAAGCGGTTCTGGACGTGAACCTGACCGCGCCGTTTCGTCTGGCCCGGGCCGTGCAGCGCGGGATGATGAAGGCACGCTTTGGCCGGATTATCAATATTTCCTCCGTCGTGGGCGTGACCGGCAATCCGGGCCAGACGAATTATTG
>JAGRJZ010000094.1 GCA_020442505.1 Alphaproteobacteria bacterium
ACATCGTCCCCCAGCAGCGATTCGAGCCTTCCTTGTACCAGCGCGCCCAGCGCCTCCGGGTAGTTGTCGCGGGAGCGAAACTGCGTGCCTTCGTTCGAAACGCGGATGGTCCGGATTTCCGCAGCGGCCGGTTTGATGAAGCTGAGGGAATAGCCGCTGTTCACGGCGATGATCTCGCATCCGTTCGTCAGGCGCGCATAGACGAGGCCCTCGCCCTCGTTGTTGATTCGGGCTTCTTTCTTGTCCTTGCGCGGGGCCGTGTTGACGTAGAAAATATGGCGGCTCCCAAGGAGGCTGTTCAGCGCCGTCTGCGCCAGAACGAATCCGGTGGCGATCGTGTCGAAAGCCGGAACCGAATATTCCTTGATCTGCGCGGGCATGCCGGCCAGTTCATGGAAAAGACGCTGCGTCACCTCGGCGAAGGCCAGGTCCGACGTGGGGCCGTAATCGGCGATCAGGTAAATGATTTTTTCGTTGTTTTTCATGGGATCACATCCTCTTTTTAACGACCGGCAACATAGCATTGTCGTTCTTTATAAAACCAGAAAAAAATCGGAGACCCCTTGATTTTTAGCAACGCTGAAATTATAACGAGACGCATCGTATGAAAATTATGAATAAAGGGAGGCGTTTCTATGACGGCGGCGGAAGCGGCATTTGACATGCAAAACGATTTTGATCAGGATCAGGACCAAAGCGCGGAACAGAGCAGCCGGGCCGGACGTCCTCGCTCGGAAAAGGCCCGGAAAAAAATTCTGGAGGCCACGCGGCGGCTTTTGACCCATATGAGCATGGACGAGTTGTCGATCGAGGCAATCGCCAAAAAAGCCAAGGTCGGGAAGACCACGATCTATCGTTGGTGGCCGAACAAGGCCGCGGTCGCGATGGAGGCCTTTCTGGACCAGCCGGGCCTGGCCAACGTGCTGCCGTCGAATGCACCGCCCGCGGCGATGATCAAGCACCAGCTGGAAAGCCTGATCCGGCAGCTGCGTGGTCAGAACGGGAAGATTATCGCCGGGATCATCGCAGAAAGCCAGTCTAGCGAAGAGATTTTAGAGCTGATGTACGAATCCTTTCTGAAGGACCGGGTCGGGACGCTCTACGCCCAGTTCGCAAAGGGGCAGGAGAGCGGGGCGTTCAATCCGGAGATCGACGCGGACATCGCTATCGATATGATGATGGGGCCGCTTTTCCTGCGGGTCCTGAGCGGTGAGAACGCCATCGACGATTCCTTCGCCGCCCAATTCCCGCGTCAGGCGCTGTTAGCCCTGGCGGCTTAGATCGCGGGGCTTTTTTCGATCGTCTCTACAATCGTCGCCGCGGTTAATCCCGCTTCCGCGTATTGGCGGTCCGGTGTGTCGTGGTCCTGGAACCGGTCGGGGAGGGTCATGGGACGAACCCGGCAATCGCAGAGAAAATCCCGGGCGGCGCAATGCTCCAGAACCAGGGAACCGAATCCACCGCGGGCGCCTTCCTCGATCGTCAGAATCTGCGCATGGTCGCGCGCAAGGCGTTCGATCAAATCCGTGTCCAGCGGCTTGGCGAAGCGGGCATCCGCGACGGTGACGGCGTAGCCTTTTTCTTCGAGCATGGGAGCCGCTGTCAGGCATTCCGCCAATCGTGTGCCGTAGCTCAAAAGCGCGATACGCCGGTCCTTGTCGGCCGAGCGAGTGGGGTTGGCGGGCGTCTTATACACAACCCGTCCCTTGCCGATTTCCAACACCTCCGGCGTTTCCGGAATCGCAACCCCCGTCCCGTTGCCGCGCGGAAAACGAAAGGCAAGGGGGCCGTCGTCGTAAGCGGCCGCCGTGACGACCATCCGCGCCAGCTCGGCCTCGTCGCTCGGCGCCATCAAGACCATGTGCGGGAGGCAGGCCAGAGACGCGATGTCGAAGCTGCCGGCGTGGGTCGCGCCGTCCGCCCCGACCAGCCCGGCCCGGTCGATCGCAAACCGCACGGGCAGGTTCTGAAGCGCCACGTCGTGGATGATCTGGTCGTAGGCCCGTTGTAAGAAGGTTGAATAAACCGCGACGAAGGGTTTATAGCCCTCGCAGGCCAGGCCGGCGGCGAAGGTGACGGCGTGTTGCTCGGCGATCCCGACGTCGAACGTCCGGTCCGGAAAGGCCTGGCCGAACGAATCCATCCCCGTGCCGGAGGGCATCGCGGCCGTGATTCCGATAATCTTTTCATCCTGTCGCGCAAGGTCGATAAGCGTATTTGCGAAGACTTTCGTATAAGCGGGCGCGGCGGGCGTTGATTTTTTCTGATTCCCCGTCAGAACGTCGAAGGTCGTCACGCCGTGCATCTTGTCCGCAGCGGTTTCGGCGTGTCCGTAGCCTTTGCCTTTTTCCGTGATAACATGGATCAGGACAGGACCGTTGCGCCGGGAATTTTTGACGTTGCGCAAAACCGGCAACAGCGTGTCCAGATCGTGGCCGTCCACCGGGCCGATATAGTAAAACCCTATATCTTCGAACATCGTCCCGGCGTGCAGCGCGTGCCGGGCCGCTTCCTCGGCCTTTCCGACGGCGCGGCGCAAAGGCGGCGGCAATGCAGCGGCCAGCTTCTTCGCGGCCTCGCGCGCGTTCATATAGGGACGAGAGGACACAAGCCGCGTCAGATGCTTGCTGAGCGCGCCGGTCGGCCTGGCGATCGACATGTCGTTGTCGTTCAGGATGACGATCAGGCGGCTGTTCAGATCCCCGGCGTTGTTCATGGCTTCGTAGGCCATGCCGGCACTCATCGCCCCGTCGCCGATAACGCAGACGATTTCGCGGCGGGATCCGGCCAAATCCCGCGCCACGGCCATGCCCAGCCCGGCGGAGATGCTCGTGGAGCTGTGGCCTGCCCCGAACGGGTCGTAAGGCGATTCTGTGCGCTTTGTGAATCCGGAAAGTCCGCCGCCCTGGCGCAGCGTGTCCATCGCGTCCCGCCGCCCGGTCAGAATCTTGTGAGGATAGGCCTGATGCCCGACATCCCAGATCAACCGGTCCTCCGGCGTGTCGAACACGGCATGCAGCGCCACGGTCAGCTCCACCACGCCCAAAGACGCGCCCAGATGCCCCCCCGTGCGCGCCACGGACAGGATCGTCTCTCGCCGGATGTCCTCGGCCAGGGTCTTTAGCCGGTCGTCAGACAGGGTTTTCAAATCCTGCGGGGCGCGAATCGCGTCCATTTCCGTGTAAGAAGCGGCGGATGGTTCCCGTTCCCGGTGCTGCGCGTTTGTCTGTCCCATAGGAAAACGGTTTTAACGCAAGGGAGGCAAGACGCAAGACATTTTTGAAGAAGGAAAAAACGTGGGAAAATTTGCAAAAATCTATTGACGTAACAAAAGATCTTTTGCATATTTCTCTCTTGTTCCAAAAAATCAAGATTAAAGAGGGAAATATGGCGGGCGATGGAAATAGGGATTTGACGGCTTATTTCTATGATCAAATTCAGTTGCACTCTGGTGATAAAGACACGTTTTCCGGTGGAACGCTTCACTATTTGACCCTTCTTCTTACAGCGCTCGCACAAGCGAGCTCCCTTTTTTCGTATGATCATGTCGTAGGGATGGAACTGCGTCCTCTTGCTTGGTTGTTCAAAGATGCGATGAAAGCCCCTTCAAAAGGCGATAGACGTCTACATTTATTGCAGATGGGGCAGCAGGCATTGTTCGTTGCGGGTATTTTTCCAGAGTATTTTTCTCGTCCTGGACGTTCGGTTAATCTGACCTATTATCAGCAGATGGGCGCAAGTGCCTATGCTTCTCTCGCGGAAGATCCTGGTAATCCGTCCCATGAGATTCATGGAGAAGTATCGCGACAGTTTCCTCAGGCCACTGCTTTAATCGGACATGTTGTCAGAGACCCCGCTCTGCCTGGGACTCCCATATGGACTCCGGACGAGCCAAAATCAAAAATCCTGCTGCCGGAAGGAAATTCCCAGGTTGTTGTGGCAGGCATTCCTAGGATTATGATTAACTAACCGTCCACGCTTTCCGCCGGGAGGAGCCGGCTGACGGCGAATCGACCCGGGGTGAAAAAGCATGCTTCCCCGTGGGCAGCCCAATGCTCGGAAAGTGCCGAAACCGCGCGGGAGGGGCCTTCGCAGCTCCAGGCCGTGCGTTGCAGGCTGCGGTCCGCGAATTCCAGAAAGCTGCCGGGGAAGGCCGCCCGCGGCGCGCGCAGACCCAGATCCACCAGAGTCTTGGCGATCAGCGCGGCGTTTTCTTCCGTCATGTCGGCGGTAAAGCGAATGGCCGACAGGATTTTGGTCTCGAGCCGGCTGGTTGGCACGTGCCGGATATGGCCCATAAAGCGGGCGTAAATTTCCATTTCAAACGGATGGCGGACGGCGTCTTGCGGCGGGAGGGGCAAAATAATCCGTCCGGCGGTTTCGATGATCGTCATGATGCGAACCTCTTTCTTAGTGGTTGCAGGCGCGGTTTTGTTTTTTGTCTCTCCCCGGTTTCACCATGGACGGGAAACTCTTAACAGAGTCTTAAGAGCGCGGAAAACCGGCCGCAAAGGGCCGGTTTTATTGTGGATAAGTGGCCGTTAAAAGGATGCGGCCGGCCGCCAAAGATAGGGAGGAATAGGAGGACGCACGTTTCTTGGCGGAGGTGTCTTCAGCTTCGGTTCGTTGTTCTGTCCCCACAGGATCGCAAGTCGGCGGTCTTTATTTTTTGGCCAAAAAGCTTGGTTTCCGGTGGAGCGCCGCCGGTCCGCGAAATAGATGATTTGCGGTGTGTTTGCGGTGTTCGGGATTGGCGAAATGTCGTTCGCTGCAGGGTTTTGGCTGCTCATATGGGTGTCGATAAACGCGTGCAGGGCAGGGACTTTTTCTTGAATACCTGCAAGCATGTCTTTCATCGTTGTGGAGAAGGCCTGTCTGACGCCGTGAAAATCCGTTTTCTTGCCCTGATGAGGCATGTTAATGCCAATTCTTCCCAAGTGACGAAATAATTTTGGCTCCATCGCGCCGATCAACGTCCTGACCCCGTATTTTTGGCCCATCGCGAACATGCCCGTCAGCAAAGCGGGCATCGCCAGTTTTTGAATCGACTCATCAAGCATGCACTTCCTCAGAGTGTCTTTTGAGAGACAAAACCGGGACATTTCGGCGTAAGAACCACCTATGCGTTCTGGCGCCAGAAAATCATCCGTGCAGACACTCTGAACCGGGGTGGGGGCCGCTTGTCCGGCCTGCGGGAACACGAAACGAAAACCGCCAAGGGGTGTGCCGGTTTTCCTGTCCCTGATCAGGAAATAAGCGCAGCGACCGGTTTGATCGAATGGGTCGCGTTCCATGGAATCGGGAAAATTAGCTGGATTTTCAAATTTCCTCTCGATGCAATAAACCTGATAGCGGAGGCGGAAGAAGTCAGCTTTTTGTTTCTCGGTGAGAGCTTCCGTCAGGGTGTAGTGCTTCGCAATGGCCTCAAACGGGTTTCGTGCCTGCTGCGCGTCCCCGCACGGCCTTGTCCCTGTGGCCCGTGGGTTAAAGCTGTGAGCGGCAGCTAGAGCCGTTTTGTCCATGTGTCCCATATTACCCTCCTCTATTCGTTTTGTTTTTCCGTTTCTTTAGAACGGATTTACTCAAAACTAATACGGATCGTATCATAAATAATATGTAAAGTCAAGTTATGTTAATTAAATATTAAGGAATTCAGGCGGGGTTCGTGCAAACCCCTGTAGAAAATGAATAAAATCAGTATGTTGAATTCTTATGTATGCGAAAAAAGGAAAAAAAACGTCAGAGACGGGGGATGGCGGTCGTGGCCAAAGAATCCGCGCGTTCGTTTCCCGGATGGCCGGCATGGCCCTTGACCCAGTGCAGGGTGACGGTGTGTTTTTGCATCAGGGCGTCAAGACTTTGCCAGAGATCTTTGTTTTTGACCGGTTTTTTGTCTGCCGTTTTCCAGTCGCGCTTTTTCCAGCCGTGGATCCATCGTTCCAGACCATCTTTGACATAAGTACTGTCTGTGTAAAGGTGGATCGGGGCCGGCTTCTTGACGCTTTCAAGCGCGCGGATGACCGCGGTCATCTCCATCCGGTTGTTCGTCGTTTCGGCTTCCCCGCCGGAGAGTTCCTTTTCATGGCCATTCCAGCACAACAAAACCCCCCACCCCCCCGGGCCGGGATTGCCGCTGCACGCGCCGTCTGTGTAGATGTGGAGGATATCCGGGGCCTTGTCCGTCATTATGGATCTGTTTTATCATAAAGCGGGGAGGGACGAAAGACGGTTTTATGTTTCGATCCACAGTACCCGACACGGTGGGATAAGGTCTTCGTGAGGTGTTCGGACATCTTTGGACTCCTTGCTCCAAACAGGAACGCCGGAACAAAAAGCACTCGTCCGTCCGCGCCAAAGTCGAGCATCCTTTCCAGATTCTCAAATGCCCGTGGGGCTATCGCAAAGTCCGCTATCGTGGCTTAAGGAAAAACAGCGGCCAAATCACCATGCTCTGTGCTCTGGCCAACGTCTTTATGGCCCGCCGGGCCTTGCTGGCAACATGACACCGACAGGCGGAGTCTGCCTGAAAACAGACCGTTCAAGAAAATATGCCTGAACAGGAGCCAAAAACCACGAAAATATCCCCTTCGCATCGAAAACCTAAACCAGATCCGGAATAACGGACTTGTTCAGAGGGGCCTTAGTTAGAACTCTCATTTTCCTTAAGAAAATATTAAGAAAAATGGTGGTCACCGGCATGCCGATGTTTAGAAACGTTCTTTGAGATACGCGGCCGCCCCTTGCAAGATCATCTGGGCCGCCAGCTTGTCGATCAGGCCGCTATCCTTTGCCCTGCGGCGGGTCTGACGTTTTTCCACAAATTCGTCCACAAAGTTCTCCACGGAGGCTGTGGATAAGCGCTCGTCCCACAGGGCGATCCACGGATCCGCGCCGAAGATGGCGGGATGTTTGGTCATCTCGTCCGCGAAAGCCCGCACCCGGTCGCAGGCCGGACCTTCGCTGCCGTCCATGTTCACCGGCCAGCCGAGAACGTAGCCGCCGATCTCATAATCGTCGATCGCTTTCTTCAAGACGGGAAGGTCTTGCGTAAATTTCGTGCGCCGGAGGGTCTCCAGCGGCGTGGCGAGAAGCAAGCCGCTGTCCGTGACCGCCAGACCGATCGTCCGGGCGCCGACATCCATCCCCAGGAGACGCACGTTTTCCGGGCAAAGAGGAGCGATGGTCTCAAGAGGGCCGATGGTCATCGGGCTTCCTGTTCCGTTTCGTGCGTTTCCGGTGCTTTCTCAATCCGCGGGCGCGGTCCCTTGCGCCGGACGCTCCACAGCAGGACCAGATAGCCGACCACCGCCGACAAGAGGGAACCGAGCAAAACGCCCACCCGGACGGCGGTTTGCATCGCCGGATCCGTGTAAGACAGGGCCCCGATAAACAAAGACATCGTAAACCCCGTGCCGCAAAGAATCGACAAGCCGTATAGTTGAAGCCAGTTCGATCCCGGCGGCTTGGGGCAACAGCCTGTTTTGATGACAAGCCACAAAGCCAGGAAAATGCCTATCTGTTTGCCGAAGAAGAGCCCCAGGACGATCCCGCCTGTCACCGGATGAAACAGATGGTCGAGCGTCATGTTCGCAAGCGATATGCCGCTATTGGCGAAAGCAAAAAGCGGAATGATCGCAAAGAAGACCGCCGGGTAAAGGTCGTGCTCCAGGTGTTTCAGGGGGGAATAGCCGTTATTGGAATCTTGCCCCTTTCCGTGAAGCGGAATGAACAGCGCCGCCAGAACACCCGCGATCGTCGCGTGGATTCCCGACTCCAGAACGCAGACCCACAGCAAAAAACCCAGAAGAACGTACGGCCCCACGGACGTAACCCCGCGCCGGTTCAAAACCGCCAGAAAGAAAAGCGTCGCGGCCGCGATGTAAAGCGGGCCTATATGGATATCGTGAGAATAAAAAAAGGCGATAATCAGAATCGCGCCGATATCGTCGACGACCGCGATGGTCAGAAGAAGAATTTTCAAGTGCGGCGATATACGCTTCCCGAGAAGGGACAACACCGCGAGAGCGAACACGATATCCGTCGCGGTCGGAACGGCCCAGCCGCTCATATTCTCAGGCGTGTCACGATTGAGGAACCAAAAGACCAAAGCCGGAACGCAGATACCGGCGATCGCCGCGATGACTGGCAGGATAAGGCCTTCCTTTTTCGAAAAATAGCCGGCCAGGGCTTCTCGTTTGATTTCCAGCCCCACCAGAAAAAAGAAAAGCGCCATCAGACCGTCATTGATCCAGTGGAGAAGCGATTTGTTGATTTCGGTCCGGAAACTTTCCTGCGCATCCGAAAACCCGATTCGGAAGTCGATATGCTCAAAAACATACTGATAAAAAGGATAAAGCGGCGAGTTCGCGACCAAAAGCGCCAGAATCGCCCCCGTCATCATCAAAAGCCCCGCGCGGGATTCCGTCCGTTGGATATCACGGGTTAGAGAAAGAATCATCTGTTCCGTTTTTTGAAACAGGCCCTGTGTCTTTTTAAAAACGTCGTTCATATCCATACGGCTCGTTAAGAGAGGAAAACAAAACCCTGCGGACGATCCGCAGGGAATAAAGGAGACAGGTCCGAAAGAACGGGTGTGTGCCCATTACCAACGATTAACCAACGATTAATAAGTGCCGCGCATCCAGCCGATCACCTGATCCTTTTCCTGGATCATCTTGGATACATTTTTATGGCGACAGACCGCAAAGTCAACGGCGTCGCAAAGAATTTCAGGGTCCGAATGGATGGAAGCCTTGCGAACGTAGTCCGCCGCGCCGCTATCGACCAGGCCGACCGCCAGCGCGTGGTCGTGGACGCTGGTTAAAACGATGACAGGAATATCCCCGCGAGCCTCGTCAAGACGTTTGAACGTGTCGTGATTGTCCACCGTGTCGGGCAAACCCAGATCAAGCAGGACGATATCGATCCCCTTTTCGTTCAGAAGATGCTGTTCCGCTTCCTTCATCGAATGAGCGTGGATGATGTCGCAGGGGCAAGACGCGCGCTTGCTGAGCGCCCTTATGACGACATAGGCGTCCGTTTTGCTGTCTTCCACAAGCAACACCTTGAAGGCATCGCAATCGGGCTCTTTTTCCATGGTTTTGTCTCCTGTCTCTTAAAGTTTTTGTCGCCAGCGTCATTCGCTTATGAGCGGGCTTTGTTATTTAAAATTGAGGCCTGTTTTTAATACAATCCCTGATACCAGTATTCCCGAAAACGATTAAAAATCCAATAAGGATCAGTCGAAAAAGCCTAAAATCCGAACGAATTTTTGCGATGCAAAAAAGAGACGAGATGGCTTTTGGTAAACAGATAAAGGGAGGGTTATGAAAGGGGATGTGTCTGCCGGAGGGCTTCGCCCGCGACCATGGCGCAGGCATTGACAAGGTTCAGCGATCGTGCGCCGGGAGCCATCGGAATCAGGACCCGCCCATCCGCCGATTCGTGCACGAAATCGGGCACGCCGGCGCTTTCCCGGCCGGCCAGCAAGATATCGTCAGGCCGAAACGTAAAGCCGGTGTAGCAAATGGCCCCCTTCGTCGTGAGCAGGATCCGGCGGCGTTCTGCGGTTGCTCCCTGAAATCGGTCCCAGGATTCGTGGCGGGCGATGCGGAGATTTTCCCCGTAATCCATCGCGCTGCGCCGAATGCGCGCATCGTCCCACGGGAAGCCGCAAGGCTCGATGATGTCCAGCTCCATCCCCAAACAGGCACACAAACGTATGGCCGCGCCGACGTTTTGGGGGATGTCCGGCTGGTAAAGCGCAAGACGAATCATGGTGTTTTTCCCATCGCATTTCCGATCTCAGGTTTATCCACGATTTTATTCGTATCGCTTTACGACGAAAAAACAATACCCTCTTGCATCGAGCGTCATTTTCGCTACCCTATGTTGAACGTGATTCTGTTTCTTTTCGTATCTTTTGCACTTTGGAAAAAGCCATGACGACCGACACCGTGGACTCTTCGAAAAATGGCGAGACTCGCCGGGATTTCCTGCAATTAACCGCCGTGGCGACGGCGGCCGTGGGCGCGGGGGCTTTTGCCTGGCCCTTTATCGACTCGTGGAGCCCGGCCGCGGACACGCTGGCCCTGGCGTCGATCGAAGTCGATCTGAGCCCTGTTAAAGTCGGTCAGGCTATCACCGTCGTATGGCGCGGAAAGCCGGTTTTTATCCGTCATCGTACGCCGAAGGAGATTCAGGAAGCCGAGGACGTCGACGTGTCTACCTTGCGCGACAAGCAAACGGACGAGGAACGTGTCGAAAAGCCCTCATGGCTTGTGATGGTCGGGATTTGCACGCATCTTGGCTGCGTGCCTCTGGGGAACAAGCCGGGCGACCCGCATGGGGATTTCGGTGGCTGGTTTTGCCCCTGCCACGGCTCGCATTACGATACGTCCGGCCGTATCCGCAAGGGCCCCGCGCCGAAAAACCTTGTCGTCCCGCCGTATGAGTTTTTGAGCGATACGAGGATTAAAATCGGGTGATGGGGGAATGAAGCTTTTTAATCACGTACAGGTAAGAGTAAAAGACCTAAAAAACAGCCGTAGATTCTATGATTCCATCATGAAGGTTTTAGGCTATGGCGTGGTGTTGGACGAGGGCAGTGTCGTTGGATATGGAACAAACGTCCACGACATGTTTGAAATAGGACAGGCAGAAAAAACGACCGTATTGTCTCACTTCGTTCATGTTGCTTTTAATGCTCCGAACCGGAATGCTGTCGATGGTTTTTACCGGACGGCTCTTGAGAACGGAGGAACGTGTAACGGAAAACCAGGACTCAGGCCGGAATATGAAGAGGGTTATTATGCGGCTTTCGTGTTTGATCCGGATGGAAATAACATTGAGGCGGTTTATACGGATCAGCTAGAGAGTTGAGGATTGATAAGCACTGTTCCTCCACGTCTCGATGGTGAGAGGCGGCAGAACGAGAGATGGAATTTAAGGAGTAAGGAGTAGAGTCAAATGTCCAGCGGACCCCGCACACCGTTTGAAAATCCTGTGATCGAGTGGATCGATCAACGCTTGCCGCTTTTTACCATGATGGCCAAGGAATACCGGCTGTTCCCGACTCCCAGGAACTTCAATTATTTCTGGAATTTCGGCGCCATCGCGATGGTGATGCTGGTTCTGATGGTCCTGACGGGGCTTTGGATGGCGATGAACTACACGCCGCATGTCGACTACGCCTTCGATTCGATCGAGCGCGTTATGCGCGATGTAAACTGGGGCTGGATGATCCGCTATCTGCA
>JAGRJZ010000095.1 GCA_020442505.1 Alphaproteobacteria bacterium
TGGGGCAGTCGAGCAACGACACCTTTCCGACAGTCATGCACATTGCTGCGGCTGAACAGGTTCATCATGACCTGATCCCGGCATTGAGGGGGCTATATAAGGCTCTGGATGAAAAGTCGCAGCAATTTTCTTCTATCGTAAAAATCGGGCGGACGCATTTGCAGGATGCGACCCCGCTAACCCTGGGCCAGGAATTTTCCGGCTATGCCATGCAAATAAGAAACGGAATCGCGCGAATAGAGACCGCGCTTCCCCGTCTAATGCAATTGGCCCAGGGCGGTACCGCGGTCGGAACCGGCATTAACACAAAAGTCGGGTTTGCGGAAGAATTCGCGCGGATCGTCGCCGATCTGACAGGGCTTCCTTTTGTGACGGCTGAAAACAAGTTTGAGGCTCTCGCGGCGCATGACGCCATGCTTGAGCTATCCGGGGCGTTGAACACCCTCGCTGCGAGCCTGATGAAGATCGCGCATGATATTCGGATGCTCGGTTCTGGCCCACGCTGCGGTATCGGAGAACTTGATTTGCCCGCCAACGAGCCGGGCTCCTCCATTATGCCGGGGAAGGTCAATCCAACGCAATGCGAAGCCTTGACCATGGTGTGCGCGCAGGTGATGGGGAACCATGTGACCGTGACGGTTGCGAACAGCAACGGCCATTTCGAACTGAACGTCTTTAAACCTGTGATTGTCTACAACGTATTGCAATCGGTTCGTTTAATTGCCGATTCCTGCAACAGTTTCACGGAAAACTGTGTTGAGGGGATTACGGCGAACGAAGACCGGATCGGTAAATTGCTGCATGAGAGTTTGATGCTGGTGACGGCACTCAATCCGCATATTGGGTATGATAATGCAGCAAAAATTGCAAAAAAGGCGCATACGGACGGCTCGACCTTGAAAGAGGCCGGCATAGCTCTGGGGCTTCTGACGGCGGAACAATTCGCCGACTGGATCCGGCCGGAGGAAATGGTCCATCCCTGTGACTAATTGCGCAGACCGTATTAAGAGATGAAAAAACACTCGCTCAATATTGCCGGGCATGCGACGTCGGTCACGCTGGAGACGCCCTTTTGGGAGCTCTTCAAAGCGATTGCGGCTGCTCGTGGCCTGTCCGTCAACGCTCTCGCGACTGATATCGATGCGAAACGTGCTGAAGCAAATCTTTCGAGTGCGATCCGTGTTTTTGTGTTGGAGGCTGTTCAAAATGTGGCGAATTGACCGCGATCTTGCAAAGATTTTATGGGGCTATAATTATCTTCATGTCTAAACGAATTGTTGACGCCTTCCTGAAAATAGCGCATATAGAAGCGCTTTTTGGGATTTACCCGCCGGGCAATAAATACAAAGGATTTTCGTTATGAAAGCCGAAACGCAAAGTACCGTGAGCGCGATTGAAGAATCGCTCACGCTGCTGAGGAGGCATCTTTGACTGGGGTGTCGCTTTATCCCGTCTGGACGAATTAAACGCGCTATCCGAAGATCCTTCCTTGTGGTCCGATCCCGATAAGGCGCAATCCCTGATGCGCGAGCGAACGCTTCTCGAACAAAAAATAACCGCCGTGCGTGAGGTCGAGGCGGCTTTGGCCGATCATGTCGACCTGATTGCCTTGGGGGAGGAAGATGGGGACGACCAGATCGTAGCGGATTCCGAAACGGCTCTGGAGGATCTCCGTCGCCAAACAGACAAAATGCAATTACAGAGCCTTTTGTCCGGCGAGGCCGATGGCAATGACGCGTTTTTGGAGGTGCATGCCGGCTCGGGCGGGACCGAGGCGCAAGACTGGGCCGAGATGTTGCTGCGGATGTATACGCGTTGGGCTGAAAAACGCGGGTGCAAGGTCTCTTTGTTGGAGCAAAGCGAAGGCGAAGAGGCCGGCATAAAGTCAACAACGATACGGATCGACGGGCCTCAGGCTTATGGCTGGCTCAAGACCGAAAACGGAGTGCATCGCCTGGTCCGGATTTCTCCGTTCGACTCCAACGCCCGGCGTCACACCAGCTTTGCCTCGGTCGCGGTTTCTCCGGTCGTCGACGATTCGATTGAGATCGCGATCGACGAAAAAGACCTGCGGATTGACACCTATCGCGCGAGCGGGAAGGGCGGCCAGCACGTCAATAAAACCGACAGTGCCGTCCGTATTACCCATATTCCCAGCGGGATTGTGGCGGCGTGTCAGTCCGAGCGATCCCAGCATCAAAACCGTGACCACGCCATGACGATGCTACGAGCCCGCATGTATGAGCAGGAGCTAGAACGGCGCGAGGCTGAAAAAATGGCAGCGCACGGGGAAAAAAGCGACATTGGCTGGGGGCATCAGATTCGCTCTTACGTTCTGCATCCTTACCAGATGGTCAAGGATTTGCGGACGGGGTATGAAAACACCCAGGCGGACAAGGTATTGGACGGGGATCTGGACGGTTTTCTGGAAGCTTCCCTAGCCCACGGGCTTCAACAAAAAGACGGCCAAACCGGGTAAAGGCCATGATTGGCGGCAATCCTTTTCTCCAGGGCGGTCCCTATGTGATGGGGATTTTGAACGTCACGCCGGA
>JAGRJZ010000096.1 GCA_020442505.1 Alphaproteobacteria bacterium
CCCGGCGCGGTGATCGTCGATCTGGCGGCGGAGACCGGCGGAAACTGCGAACTGACGGAGGCCGGAAAAATCATCGAAAAGCATGGCGTGACGATCGTCGGACACAAAAACGTTCCGTCTCGTATTTCTGCGAGCGCCGCAGCACTTTACGCAAAGAACCTTTTGAATTTTCTGACTCTTTTGATCGACAAAGACAGCAAAAAACTGGCGCTGAACGAGGAAGACGAGATCGTCAAAGGCGTCCTCTTGACCCGGGGTGGGAAAATCATCAACCCGCAGTTCGCCCCGGCGAAAAAAGAACCGAAAGCGGAAAAATTAAACAAAAACAATATTAAAGAAGACGAATCTGAACCCGCGGCAAAAAAATCCCCAGCAAGAAAAAAGACTCCTGCGAAGGAATAAAAGGAATAACGAACTATGAAACAATTTTTAACACTTTCCATCACCTGCGTCCTTTCCGCTGTCGTGGCCTGGGGCGTTGTCGGCACGCGAATCGATAAGTCCGGTGCTGTTACGGTGAAGGAAGACAAAAAAGAAAGTGTCTATGACCGCGTCGTGCGGACGGATAAGATAAGATGTGGATACGCTTTAGAATACCCAGCACTTGACATAACGCCAAACTCTGGGCAACTTTCCGGTATATTTTATGACCTGACGCAGCGTATCGGAGATCTTTTGGATTTCGAGATCGTCTGGGCGGAAGAGGCAGGTTGGTCAGATCTGAGCACAGGGCTGGAAAACAATAGATACGACCTTGCCTGTATTGGCAAATGGATATACGCCCCTCAAACCAAGGGGGCCATCTTTACGATGCCTACCTACTTTAGCGCCGTCCATGCTTACACGCGCGTGGAGGAAGGTGGCGTCAAACCGGATCTTTCCAACCTGGATTCGTCCGATTTCACCATCGCCACCATTGATGGAGAGTTGAATTATTATTTGGCACAAGACCATTTTCCCCATGCAAAAACCATAGAACTCCCGGCACTTACCGATCCGGGACTTCTTATTCAAAATATTCTGACGAACAAAGCCGATGTTGTTTTTCTGGCGGCCGGGATTGCCGAACGATTCATGAAAGAAAACCCCGGAAAGATAAAACAATTATCTGAAAAACCTGTAGCCGTCTTTGATACGGCCTACATGGTCAAAAGTGGAGAGGAAGAGTTTGTTAACGTCCTGAACGCAGCTCTGCGACAATTACATAGCGACGGTTATATTCGTTCTTTGATTAAAAAACACGAAGGGGAAGCCGCATACAAACCTCTGAGACAACAATATAGTGAATGGGAGTAAGCCTACGACGCCGTCCAGCCCGGCCGCCTGAGACAAGTTACGAATCAATCGCTCGTCATGGCCTCTGTCCGGCTGTTCTTCGCCGAAGACAGCGAAAATTTGCGGGTCAACATGAACGTCGTCATCGAAGACATGAAACGGGACGGGACCCTGGACAGGCTCCTGACAGAATATGGATTAGTGGATAAAAAGGAGGAAACCCCAAAATGACCGACAGCAGCTTAACCGCCCTGGCGAATAAAACCAAGGAACTGGCCGATCAAGTCGCAACGCTGGCCGACGAAACCGCCGCGGCCGTCGCGGCCGGGGGACATGACGATTTTCTGATCACGGGCTTGACCGTGTTCGTGCTGGCCTGTTTCGTGGGATATTACGTGGTCTGGCGCGTCACGCCGGCGCTGCACTCCCCTCTCATGGCGGTGACGAATGCGATTTCAAGCGTGATTATCGTCGGGGCGCTACTGGCGGCGGGCGCAGCGGAAAACGGCTTTTCCCAGATGATGGGCTTTCTGGCGGTGATTTTGGCTTCGGTCAACATTTTCGGCGGTTTTATCGTTTCGCGCCGGATGCTGCATATGTTTAAGAAGAAGGGATAAACCATTTACCGTCACCCCCCGCTTTAGGCGGGGGTCCGGTGCTCAAAGTCAAACAGTGTTCTTGGTGGTTTAAAAATCGTCAGATTGCCGCGTAAGAAAAGAAAGAAGAAATGAAACCCCTCTGGACCGTCATACTGGCCTGCCTTCTCTCCGCCGTCGTGGCGTGGGGAGTCGCGGGCATGCGGGCGGACGGGACGAGCACTCCGACCGCCGACAAAACAAAAGAAACCGCTTACGAGCGCGTGATGCGAACGGGAACAATCCGGTGCGGATATATTATCTATCCGCCGCAGCTCTCCCTGGACGTTAATACGGGGCAATTATCCGGTTTGGCCTATGACCTGATGGAGCGTATGGGCGCGGATCTGAATTTGACGGTCGAATGGGTCGAGGAAGTTCATGCGGCCTCCTTTATGGAGGGGATGCATCGCGGACGTTACGACGTCCTGTGCAACACGGCCTGGGCGACGACGGTACGGGCGCCCCAGATCCTGGTCAGCACCCCGGTTTATTTCACCGCGGTCAACGCCTATGCCCGCGCGGATGACGACCGGTTTGACGGCAACGTAACGAAAGCCAACGCACCGGATTTCAAAATTGCGACGGTCGACGGCTCGACCAGCGCCGCAATCGCCCGAGACTCTTTTCCCGAAGCAAAAATAGTCTCCCTGCCTGAAATGAGCGATTATTCACAACTATTGCTGGAAGTCAGCGCCGGAAAAGCTGATCTAACCTTTTCGGAAGCGTCTCAGTTCAACGATTTCGACCGCCACAATCCGGGCATGTTGCACAACGTAACGCCGGATCGTCCGGTTCGTTTGATCCGGAACTCCTTTTTTGTGGACGGAGAGGAGCTCCGTCTGATCGCCATGCTGAACCTTGCGCTTGAGAATTTACAATCCGAGGGCTTCGTCGATACGCTGCTGGACCGGTACGAAAATGGTTCAAACGTATGGAAACGCGTTGCAAGACCTTATGAACAACAAAGACAGGAGTAACCCTTCCGCGAAGCGTCACGGGGAACAACGGGTGCATATTGAAGAAACATTTTTTACGCGGAAAAACGGAGAGAGGGAAAAGTCGATTTTTCAACCACTAAGATCACTAAGCCTTATGAGACATTTAAGCCTTAGTGTCCTTAGTGGTTTATAAAAAGGAAAACCTCCGCTTCTCCGGGCCTCCGCGTAAAAAAGAATACAAAAGAAAACAAAGGACTGTAACCAATGGAAACATTCGCACCCCTCGCCTATCTCATCGCCTCTGTTTGCTTTATTATGGCGCTCCGCGGTCTCTCGCACCCGGAAAGCGCGCGGCAAGGTCTCAATTACGGGATCGCTGGGATGGCCCTCGCCGTTGTCACGACGCTCGCGCTGCCGGCGGTGACATCCTACGGCCTGGTCGTTCTGGGAATCATCATCGGCGGAACGATCGGCGCGGTCATTGCCAAGAAAATCGAGATGACGGCCCTGCCACAACTTGTGGCAGCGTTTCACTCTCTGGTTGGGCTTGCGGCCGTGTTCGTGGCGGCGGCGGCGTTTTATTCCCCGGAAAGCTATGGGATCGGCCTGCCCGGCGATATCAAAACGGCCTCCCTGATCGAGATGTCTCTCGGCGTAGCCATCGGAGCGGTGACCTTTACCGGTTCCATCATCGCATGGGGCAAACTGCAAGGTACGATCTCCGGCAAACCCATCACCTTCCCGATGCAGCACCAGCTGAATGCTGGGCTGGGCGGGTTGTTGCTGCTCCTGATCGTTCTGCTCTGCGCGACGGGAAGCGGCTTTTTCTTCTGGGCGATCGTGCTTTTGGGTCTGGCACTGGGCGTGCTCATGATCATCCCGATCGGCGGCGCGGACATGCCGGTCATCGTCTCCATGCTCAACTCCTACTCCGGCTGGGCCGCGGCGGGGATTGGCTTTACGCTACATAATAATTTGCTGATCGTCACCGGCGCGCTGGTCGGCGCGAGTGGCGCGATCCTGTCCTATATCATGTGCAAGGGTATGAACCGGAGCTTCTTCAACGTCATTCTCGGGGGCTTCGGCGGGGAGCAAGCCGCCGGTGCCGCAACCGATATGGGCGACCGGAACGCGAAGCTGGGCGCGGCGGAGGACGCGGCCTATATCATGAAGAATGCCTCTTCCGTAATTATCGTGCCCGGTTACGGCATGGCCGTGGCACAGGCTCAGCACGCGTTGCGAGAAATGGCGGATATTCTGAAGGAAGAGGGCGTGGACGTAAAATACGCAATCCACCCCGTCGCCGGACGGATGCCGGGGCATATGAACGTCCTTTTGGCCGAAGCGAACGTCCCCTACGACGAAGTATTCGAGCTGGAAGACATCAACCGTGATTTTGCCCAGACGGACGTGGTCTACGTGATCGGCGCGAACGACATCACCAACCCCGCGGCTAAACACGACTCCTCCTCCCCCATTTACGGCATGCCGGTTCTGGACGTAGAAAAAGCCGGCACGGTTCTGTTCGTAAAACGCTCGCTGGGCTCCGGTTACGCGGGGATCGACAACCCGCTCTTCTACGCCGACAACACGATGATGCTTCTGGGCGATGCGAAAAAAATGACCGAAGATATCGTCAAGGCGATGGGATAATTATTTTTTCTGACGAGGACCTTTTTTGTGTCAAGAGGCTCAGAGAGCGTCTACATCATCGCCGGACCGACGGCCAGCGGCAAATCGGCGCTGGCGATGGAGATGGCCGCTACGAAGGACGGCGTGATCGTCAACGCCGACTCGCTTCAGATATACGATGCGCTGCCGCTTTTGACGGCGCAGCCCAGTTCCGCGGACAAAGTCGCGGTTCCACACGCGCTTTATGGCGTTCTCGACCCGGGCACGGCATGCTCGGCCGGCAATTGGCAGGAGATGGCCGTCCCGGCGATCGAATCCATCCTGGATCGGGGCCAGACTCCTATCGTCACGGGCGGATCGGGCCTTTACCTGAAGGCGCTAATGGAGGGACTGTCCCCTATTCCGGACATCCCGGACGACATCCGGGCACAGGCCGTCGTGGCTTATGAAACCATGGGGGAGAACGCCTTTTACTCAGCGCTTCAGAAACGGGACCCGGTGATGGCGGCACGTCTGCATCCCGGGCACAAGGCCCGCCTCATCCGCGCCTGGGAGGTACTGGAAGCAACCGGACGTTACCTCGCGCAATGGCAAGAGATTCCGCCGACCCCGCCGCCCGCGCATTGGCGATTCATGGTCACGCTCGTCATGCCGCCGCGCGCTGGACTGTACGATCGTTGCAATCGACGGTTTGACCAGATGATGGCAAGCGGCGCGCTGGAGGAAGTCAGGAGGTTCGATAAACATCTCTCCGCCGATAACGGGCCGCACGGAGCCCCTGTGACGAAGGCGCTGGGGTTCCGATTATTGCAAGCCGCGCTGCATGGGGACATTCCGCTGGACGAAGCCGTCACCCAGGCCAAGGCGCAGACCCGTCATTTCGCCAAGCGGCAAGTCACGTGGTTCCGTCACCAGATAACGGCCGACCGGATCGTCGAGTCGCCGTAAGATACCTACATCCCGGATTGCATGGCCTGGATAATCGCGGGCCCCAAAATCACCACGAACAAAACCGGGAGAAAGAAAGCGATCATCGGAACGGTTAGCTTCGGCGGCAAGGCCGCAGCCTTTTGCTCGGCAAGCGCCATGCGCTGGTCCCGCAGATCCTCGGACATCACCCGCAGCGCCTTGGAAACGGAAGTCCCGTATTGTTCCGCCTGCACCAATGCCGTGGCAAAGGATTTGGCGGCCCCCGACCCCACGCGCCGGGCGAAGTCCTGCAACGCGACCCGACGATCGTTCAGCATGGCCATTTCGGCGCTCAAGATCCCGAGTTCCTCGGCCAGAGTCGGCGAGTGTTCCGCGATTTCATCGGCAATCCGGTCGACCGTCTGCTCCAGACCGATCCCCCCCTGAACGCAGATCAGCATCATGTCGAGCGCGTCCGGAAACGCCAGATTGATTTCCTGAGAGCGTTTTTGGATCATGTTCTTCAAAATCAGTTTCGGCAGGCCATAACCGGCCCCCACGGACCCCATCAGGATCAGGTAAACCATCCCCCCGTCGACCTCTTTATCGCTTCCCATGACAAACAGCATCGCGACGCCCATAAAAACAAAGGGCAGTACAAACCGGGCGACCATAAACTTCAACGGGGCGCCAGGGGAACGAATGCCCGCCTGCAACATCTGATAACGGACTTTCTCCCCCATATCGCCGAGCAGTTTTTGCATCTTGAACAGGGTCGCGACAGATTCTCGCGCGGAAACGGAATCGTGCGCCTTCGCACCACCCGCGGCCCTTTCTTTTGTTTGCTCAAACAATGTCCGCCGCCGTTTTTCGATGACCGAGCGGTAACGATCCTTTTTTTCCTGTTTATCTAAAAACGGAAGCGCGAACGCCATGAAGGAGATCGCGGCGACCAGGGCACTGACAATAACGATAAGCGTTTCCGATCCCATGATGGCTTGCCCTCCTCCGTCCGCGTTACACTTTGAAGTTAATCATGATCTTCATGATCATGATACCGATCCCCATCCACATCGCGCTTCCGATCATCAAAACTCGGCCGATGGTCGTATCGAACATCAGACCGATATATTCCGGATTGATCGCGAACAGACCGCCTCCGACCAGAAAAGGCAAAGAGCCGATAATCATCGCCGAAGCCTTGGCCTCGGACGAAAGCGCGTCCACCTTCCGGCGCAGACGAAACCGCGCGCGGATCACGCCGGCCAGATTCAGCAAAACCTCCGAAAGACTGGCCCCGGTCTGGGCCTGAATAGCGATGCCCGTGGCAAACATCTGCATTTCCGTCAGGGGCATACGGTGGGCCGATTCCAACACGGCCTCCGGCAGGGGCACCCCGATCTTTTGCGAGTCGTATACGCGGGACATTTCCTCTCCGACCGGGCCGCCAAATTCCTTCGCGCACATCGAAATCGCCTCTGTCACGGGCATCCCGGCCTTCAAAAGCCGAACCATGGCTTCAAGCGCGTCGGCGAACTCCTCCAGAAACTTTTTCTGCCGCCGCTTGGTTTTGAACCGGAGGACAAATTTAGGCAGCCCCAACAGCCCGATCACCCCCATCATCAAAACGACGAAGATCGAAGCCCCCAACAACTGAGCCAACCCCATCAGAATAAGCCCGGCAACGGCCGAAAAGGTCCAGTATTGCTTGACGCTGATCGACATGCCGGCCTGTTCCAGTTGAACCCCGATGGTCGCCTTTTTCTTTTTTCCTTTTTCATCGTCGCCCGTTTCCTTCAGTTTCCGAGCGATCTCCTCCCGCCTTTTGTTGTGAGCGTCTTTTTCGTCCACTCTGCGCAGCTCCGACGACTGCCCCCGGATCATCGCCAGCATGCGTTGTTTGCGTTTTTTTTCGGCGCCCATCATCGCAACCGCGGTGACAAGAAACACCAGAAACAACACGACCAGCCCGACAATCAGGGGAAATAAATTCATCAGCCAAACGCCTCTTCCATCGCGTCGAGCACAAGCCGTTCCACCCCGTATTGTCGGGCTTTGTCATAGAATTTAGGACGCAGGCCGGTGGAACGATGACGCGTGATCAACTTCCCGTCGTCGTCTTCTCCCTCGACGTCCAATACGAACAGATCCTGCATCGTTACCACTTCGCCCTCCATCCCCGTAATCTCGGTCACATGGGTCGTTTTCCGGGATCCGTCGCGCAGGCGCTGGACCTGGATGATCACATTCACCGCCGAAGCAATTTGTTCCCGCACCGCCACGGTCGGCAAGTTCAACCCCCCCATAGCGATCATGTTTTCCATCCGGGAAATAGCCTCGCGCGGGTTGTTCGCGTGAACGGTACCCATAGAGCCGTCATGGCCGGTATTCATCGCCTGCAGCAAGTCGAAAGCCTCGGGGCCGCGGACCTCCCCGACGATAATCCGTTCGGGCCGCATCCGCAGACAGTTTTTCACAAGATCCCGCATCGTCACCTCGCCGACCCCCTCCAGGTTCGGCGGACGTGTTTCCAAACGCACCACGTGCGGCTGTTGCAGCTGAAGTTCACAGGCGTCTTCGCAGGTAATCACCCGCTCGCCGGGATCTATATAACGGGTCAGACAGTTCAGCATAGTCGTCTTTCCCGACCCCGTCCCGCCGGAGACCAGAACGTTCACCCGGCAACGCCCGACCGCCATAATCAGCTTCGCGCAGGACGGCGTCATAGAGCCAAACCCCATCAGCTTCTCAAGTGTCAATTTTTCCTTCGTGAACTTCCGAATCGTCATACAGGCCCCGTCCACGGCCAGCGGCGGAATAATCACGTTCACCCGGGAGCCGTCCGCCAAACGCGCATCGCAAATCGGAGATGACTCGTCCACACGGCGCCCGATCGCCCCGACGATCCGCTGACAGATCGTGGTCAAATGCTGGTTGTCCCGGAACTTGACGCCGGTCCTTTGAATTTTCCCGCCGACCTCGATATAGGTCGTATCCGGACCGTTGATCATAATATCGGCGATGTCATCTCGTTCCAACAGGGTTTCCAGAGGCCCGAACCCCAGCATGTCGTTGGCGCATTCCTTGGCGATTTGTTCCAGCTCGGCCGGCGTGACGTCCAGATTGCGAAAGCGCGAAATCTCCTCGACGGCCGACCGGACCTCTTCCCGGGCGCTTTGCGAATCCATCCGGGCCAAAGCCTTCAGGTCGATCCCGTCGCGCAAATCAAGCCAAATCCGGTTGCGCGCGCGCTTCAAGCGTAAAGAGGTAATCGAATCCTTTTCTTCCTCTTCGGACTCCTCGCCCTCTTCTATAGACCCGAAAAGGGCTTCCTCCTCCGCAAGGCTTGCGGAAGACGGCGCCTGCTTTTTCGGAACCGGGCCTTTTTCGACCGACGGAGCAGACGCCGCGCTGGCATCCGTTTCACCGGACTCGGATATATCGCTTGCCTGGCCCAGAGCACTCAGCTGGGCCCGTTGCTCTTCCGTCAAAGCGGCAGGAGAGGCAGCGGTGCTCTCAGGCGCCACCACTGTCGATTCCTTGGTTTTTTTCGGAGGTGTGGCAGGTTTTTTCGGCGGACCGCCTGACGAGGTTTTTTTACCGAACATAAGCGCCCTCCTCAGGATCCCGACGACAATTTACCCAGAAGGCCGCCCAGAACACCGGCTTGTTTGCCAGTTTTTCCTTTTCCTCCGGGTTCGTCCCCCCCCGGCAAAACGGCCAGCATATCCTGGACCAGCGGCAAAAGACTCTCGACGATCACAGCGCCTTCCTTGACACCGGACCATTTGCGACCCTCCGCTTCGGTCTTGAAGAACAGGGCCGGATTAAAAGCGATATCCGCGATAATATCCTGCTCGACGCCTTCCTGAATCTGCTTCTTCGGTACTTCGTTCTTGGCGCCGATCCCGCGCATATTCAAGATCAAGGATATATCAGTCTCTGAGCCACCGCGCAGCTCCCTGATCTCTTGCGTCAAGGAACGGGTTGCCCGCACCGACGACAGCACAGGAGACGTCACAAGACCGATCCGGTGGGCCCGCGAACAAACTGTCCGCTTCAGGGCGGGCACCGCACCCGACAGATCAACGACGACAAAAGGATAAACCGCCATCAAATAGTCCAAAAGAGCCTCGTAGTAATCCGTCGACACAGGATCGTCGAGCATCACGTCCCCGCCGCTGCTTAAAACGAACAGCTTTTCGGCGGCGGTATGAATCATGCGCGTGAGACTGTCTTCCTTTCCTTCATATGCCGCGCGACCGGCCTCGATCAACGTCGTCGCCGGCTCGAAATCCATGCCGACGCTCAAGGTCGACCATCCCCCTGCCGCGTCCATCAAAAAGGTCTTCTGCCCGAGAGAATCCGCAAGCCCCCATGAAAGCGCCTGCGCAAGCACGCTGGTTCCGACACCGCCCTTGGCCCCCATCAGGGCTATCAGACGGCTATCCTTCGCCCCGACCTTTTCCAGTAAGGTCACGGCAACATCATTCGCAAACGCCTCCGGATCAAGAGGTTTCACAAGATAATCACTAACCCCCATCCCGACCATCTTGCGATACAGGTTAACATCGTTGACCGGCCCGACCACGATCGCCGCCGTTCCCTCCGCGCAAGAGCCTGCGAGGGATTCAAGCTTAGCGGTAAAGGCCCCGGATACATCGTCGGTCTGGACAATCACCAAATCCGGAGAAGTCGTATTACCATAGGTCTCAATAGCTGTATCGACGTCGCCGTCATACACTTCCAGAGCGATCCGGGCAAAACGCCAGTCTTTTTCAAAAGACAAAAACGCCGCCTTGCTGGTGTCATCATGCGTAAAAAAGGCAACCCGCGCACCGGGCAACAAGACGGACGTATATGATTTTTCTGTTTCGCTCATCGCGCTTCATAATCGCTCTGTTCTTTTGGTAATCGTCCCGGATATCGGGCTCTGTCGGCCTCCTATCGGGGCGCTATCCCCATCATCCCGTAAATTCGTTACCAAAACCTTGACGAAAAAGAGATTTTTACTGATCCGAGGCAAGCAAACCTGCCATCGCCGGATTCGGTAAGCCAAACACATAAGGACGGGTCATATTGCCAACGCGGCTGCCGTAAAAATCGCCACGGGCATCGTTTCCGGCCAAATCCGCAGGGCGGTATATTTGACGCGCCAGAAGCATCTCCATACTGCATCCGTGAATATAATCTCTATCGGCCTTGGTTTCGCGCCCCTCTATTCCACCCATCAGATGACAGCCCGGAGGTGCCTCGGCCGTCACCATCCGATAGGCCAGAAGCGTCTGCGAACCCTTGTCTTGTGCGGGAACGGGAAGAATCTGCGTCTCAACATCGCGCACACCAGCCTTTTTCAGTCTTTTGGACAGAAGCAACGCCGCGTCTGTAGCCCGCATAGCCGTATCCGTCTTCGATTCCGGATCGTATGTCACAGCGACCGTGACCGGAGAAACCCCGTATCGTTGATACGTGCCCTGAAACCCCAAAAGATCTTCATCCGTCAGGCTGCTCGTTTCAAACGCGGCATGCCAGACGTCTTCCTGCAAAACGATTTTCGTATCAGGCTCTTGCGTCACGACGCTGCTGGTACGCGTGTCCATCGAACACCCTGTCAGCGCAAAAACGCCGACAAGGCCGGCAACAAGCATTCCAGCGACAGGCTTCCTGATCACGAAACGGGACATCTTTCTTTTTCCTTTACGATTCATCTGATCCCCCGTCAGTCAATGAGATAGCCGTATAGCTGGTCCTCTGTGAACAGAGAGGAGGACAAAGACGCCTTACGGTAAGTTTTCTTTACGTTATCCGCAAATGCCTTTGCCAGGGGATGAGACCCGGCAGAGACCGGCTTAGGAGTGTGTTTCTCGCTGCTTTTTTCCAGCGCTCCTCCGGCCGCAGGCACCGCGGAACGAGCCATCGTCTTGTCGGCATAGGGGCTGACGAGAACCGCCGTCACGATCACGATCAACTCAGACTCATCACGCTGAAAGCTCTTCGAGGACACCAAATCCCCCAAGACAGGGATATTCGCGACCCCCGGAAGCTGCGTTAACGTCTTGGTCACATCGGATTGCAACAACCCGGCAATGACGAGGCTGCCGCCACTCGGCAACTCAACGGTCGTCTCGGCCCGGCGCACAGTGAAGGCCGGAATGTTGATCTGGTTGGAGACAAACCCGTTATCAGTTGAAACCGAAGAAACCTCGCTTTGTAGCTGAAGACTGATCAGATCGCCGTTCATCACGACCGGCCGGAAGTTCAGCGACACCCCGAAATCATGATATTCGATAACGATGTTCCCATCACGGTCGCGACCGGTTGGGATGGGAATCTCTCCTCCGGCCAGAAACCCGGCGGTCTCACCGGAGACAGCCGTCAGATTCGGTTCGGCCAGCGTATTGACAAGCGCGTCTTCTTCCAGCGCTCGCAGAATAAAAGACAACGGTCCAAACCCGTTGGGACCCGTATCATAGATAACTTGTCCCACGCCCAAAGGATCACGGGTCAAACCAACGCCCAAAGCCGAGGCAAACCCGCCCGTCAGATTCGCAATCCCTTCGCTCTCGGCATAGTCGGTTTCGAGACCAAGTTCGCGAAGCACGCCGCGTGACGCTTCCACGATTTTGACCTTTAGCATGACCTGATGCTCGCCGGCGACCTTGAGCATGTTCATGATCAACTCTTCAGGACGTTCAAAGTCAGAATCCTGCAACTCGCCGACATAATGGGCCACAACTTCCGCGACCTGTTGAGAGACGGCCGGTGTTGACACCCGCCCGGTCAGAACGACCTGATCGGTTAGACTGTGAATGTGAATCTCTTCATCGGGGAAAAGCTTATCAAGCAGGTTTTGCAAAACAATATCGTCAAACTTCACGTGAACGTTCAGGCGGCTGATGATATTTCCCTGGGCGTCGACCGCGATTACGTTTGTGCTACCCAAGGTCATCCCCACAACGTAAAGGCGGTTGGATTGCAGCGCCACGACATCGACGATCGAGGGATTGGCCACCATGATATCCGAGACAGGGCCCCCGACATCGACAATCTCGGCCATGCCTTGCGTTAAAATGAGGGTCGGATCGTTGCGCTGTTTGTCGGACGCCACGGTCACCAAGTCGGTCTTCGAAGCAAAGGCGGGGGGCACGCTCCCAGCAACAGACACAAACATCAAGACCGCCAGACAAACCAATTTTGTCAAAGTCCGAAGCCGGTTTATTTTTTTAAACGAGTTGTACATCGCAACACTTCTCAGACAATCACAACAAAACAGGCAGGAGACCCAAACGGAAAAGTGATATTACGGAGAAACGGGAAGCTCCTGAACAGAAGCGCCGTTATAGATTTTCACAATATCCGCCATTTGGCCAGAATTCTTTTCCACCTGAACCATCTCCTGATAAACTTCGTCAAAAATATTCGTCAAACGCGCATCGGTCGTAACAGGCCCCTTTTGACTTGGAACGCTATTGTCACCCAGGCGACGCAAGGAAAGACTGAGATCCCCCATTTCCCCCGCTAGCGCGAGCACCTCTGCGCCTTTTTGATCGACTTCAAGCGTCACCGTCTTGCCCACTTTGACGCTTTCCTCGTCCCGCACAGCGGCTTGATCGACGGCTAGAACACGAACATTCTCAATAATCGTTTCCGTGGCAAGCTTATCGATGTTCTTTTCAATCGTCGCATCAACGACCGGGTTTTTCCCCTTGTAGCGAATCGAGCTTTTATAGGTTAGAAGGACGTCGACGAAATCACCTGGCCCAATAAAACCGCCTGCCATGCCGGCAGCTTTCATATCAACCGCAACAGCGCGCATCCCTGGTTTCAGCAACGCTGCCATAAAATTGCCTTTTTCATCCACCAAAGCCGTCTTGACGATCGGTTCCCCCTCCGCGACGGGCCTAATCAATCTACCTTCAATCATGTCGGAAACCTTTTTGTTTCCGCTCCTGACGATCGCACCCGAAAAAACGGCTTCCTTGGGCCAATCCTGCCACTTCATATTTGTCTCGTTGAGTGCTGTCCCCATCGCCAATTTTTTCGCCGCGACGACAATCTGAACCTTCGGAAGCGCGTCCACGATAACGGCTTCCTGTTTTTTCGCACCGCCGCCAAGCGAAGCCTGGACCAAAACCGCGACCAAAACCGCGATCAGAACCCCGCCGATCAGGACAATGACAATATTTCTGTTCATCCGTTAAAACTCCCGGGGAGCATTCCGAAAAAAGAAAAACGTGCGATGCAAAACATCACAAAAAACCATGAAAAACAAAACGCGAGAAACGACGTTTTGCGAATCCGGAATCAGATTCTGAAGACGATTCTAACAGATTTTCACGAATCTGTGGATAAAAATTTTACAAGCTCGTGAAATGACAGGTAATCTTTTGAATAGAAAGAAAAAAAAGCGGCCATCACAATGGGAACACCATAGGCGACCTTCGATTCACCGGCCTGAAGCCGCCCGATCCAGCTGGTTTCGGACACCTTTTTAAAAGGCCTTGTTTTTTTGATGATAAATGAAAAAAGCGCAACCAGCCCTCCGAACACGGTCATGTTCACGAGAAAGGGAATCAAACCGGAAAGCCCCATCCATAGGGCATAGGCGCTCGCCAGCTTCGCATCCCCCCCGCCGAAAAGCCGCAGGAAAAATAAGAGCATGGTCATCGCCAGCACAAGCCCAAACGCCATGACATGGGATAAAAACGGCGCGAACACACCGCCCCCCGCCCCGTAGGCCGCGGCCCAGGCTGGAAAAAACGCTACAAAAACGATTAAGGAAAGGCGGTTGGGGATAATCATCCCCTTCACATCCGACCAGGCGGCCAAAACACCGGTACCCAGCGCCACAAAAACGGATGTCAGGAAAAGCATAAGAAAAATCATAACGACCGAAGCGTAGCAAAATAACGGTCAAAATCACAGAAAAAGAAAAACCCACCCGGATAAACCGGGCGGGCTCTTCTCATATCTCAAGAAGGATGGGTTTAGCCCCCTTCACCACCGCCCTCAACACGATCGGCGGCTTCAGCCATTTTATCTTCCATGGTTCCAAAGACGGTTTGCAGCTCATCTCCGAACGCAAACACGGCGGCAACGATGGCAAGAGAAATACCGGCGGCAATCAGGCCGTATTCAATCGCGGTCGCTCCCTCTTCGGATGCGACGAAAGCATGAATTTTTGCAATGATATTCTTCATGTAAAAGGTCTCCTTAAAATATTTTGGTTTCCAGCAAGTTAGTAAAACAAGCCGAACCCCTCTCTCCCCAATTTCCGAGAAGCGTCCAACCGTTATAATCACAGAATACACCACCCTTTTTAAAAAGAGGTTAAAGATCGATAATTTTTTAGCTAAATGCCCTCGGTCAGGAAGCGGGGGGCAGACTCAAAAGAGCTTCTTCAGACCACCGGTCAGCCCTTCGACGTCCTTTTTCGCGCCGTCGATGATGTCAGTTTTCCCATCCAGCGGCACACCGACTTTTCCCAGCACGTCAGAAGACAACCCCTGCAAAAGCCCCTGAGTCGCGGCAGCCCGAGTAGCCTCCTGCACAAGGCGATCCATCACCTGCGCGATAGCCTCAGAGGCCAAAACCCCGTTGCTTTTTTGCCCGATACCGTTCAGGACAATGGGCGGAATCGTGATGGGCGCAATGTCTGTTTTTACCAAGGTGACGGCCGGAGTGACAGACGAATCAGTAATTTTCAGACGCTTGACGATCACCTTGATCGGTTTTCCGGCATCTGTTTTGAGGTCCGCTGCAGCTTTAGGCTTCAGATTCTTTTTCAAATCGGAAAGATTTGTTCCCCGCTCGCCAACCTCCAGCGCAATCGCCGTCTTGTCGACGGTTACTTCGTCGAAAACCAGCAAATCGGGCGAGAGACTTTCAGCAACGACCCGGATCGTGCCAACCCGCAAGATCGAAGGCTTTTGATAGCCCGGAGGATTGGCGATCGACAGCCCCCCGATCTCAATCCGTTTTTCGTGGGGAACGACCTCCATCCGATCGATCGACACACGGACCCCCAGCGTCTGCGTCCCGATTTTTTCTGTCAGTGCCTTGGCGACGTTCCCCAGATTAATGTACAAAAACGCCCCGCCGAGGACGATAACCGCGACGAACACAGAAAGCACCAAGGGCAAAAGGGATTTTTTCTTTCTGGAAGACACAGGCAACACCCCACGCGGTTTTCGTTTTGGACAGGATTACATTAAAGCCGGGCTTGATTCCCGAGGGGATGAAATCCCCAGCGCCGCGAGCAAATCGCCCTTCAAAGCGAGCAGACGATAAACGGCGAACATTTCCAAAAACTCGGCGTTTACCGTATTGGAGCGAGAAACGAACAGCTCGTTTTGGGCATCCAGCACATCCAGTAACGTCCGGCGGTTAAGGTCGAACTGATCCATATAGGCCTTCACGACCTCCGTGTTGGCATCGGCCTGAGCTGCAAACTGGCGCGCGCGTTCCCCGCTCGAAATCATCTTGGCCCATGTCTGACGGACGTCGTTCGCAACCCCACGCGCGGCCTGCGCCCGAGATTCCTTTGCCTGGGCTTCGCGGCTGATATGCTCCCGCGTCCGGGCGTTATCCGCGCCGCCGCGATAAAGATTCCAGTTCATGACAACCAGCGCGGATGCGCTTGTGTCCCGTCCCTCGATCCCGTTAATATCGTGGGCCTGCCGTCCGTTTAGCTGTAAATCAATCTCCGGATAGAAGGTCGATTTCGTTGCCTCGTACTCAGCATGGGCAACATTGACATCCGATTCAAAGATGTCGATGGTCGGGCTCTGGTGCAAGGTTACCTTTACTTCTTCCTCCACGTCGGCGGACAGACGTTCGACCGGAACCAGCGGCACAACCAAATCGACGGGATCGCGCCCAACATTCCGGATATAAGAAGCCTCCGCGATCCGGAGCAGTTCCCGCACGCTTGCCTCCGCCGCGCGAGCAGAAGCCACACGGGCCCGCGCCTGTTCCACGTCGGCCTGGGTCGAACGACCAACCCCGGCGCTGTCTTCGATCTGCTGGAGAATCGATAAATGCTGAGAAACGTTTTCCCGAGCAATTTTCAATAATTCCCTCTGCCGCATAACCTCCAGGTAGGACTCGACGATCGCCAGCCCCACAAGCTCGCCGGTCTCGCGAACCCGGTGAGAGGCCGATTCGACGCGGGCCTTCTGGCGTTCGTTCTCGTATTTCGTGCTCCAGCCGTCAAACAACATTTGCGTCAGCGTCAGACTGGTATCGTAGCGCCAGAGATTTTCCTCGTCATCGCCATCGGCGCCGCCCCGGGTTCCGGGATCGTCGCTATGCTCAAACCCGGTATCGGCACGAAAATCAAGGGACGGCAGGTAAAGCGCCTTTGCCTGGTTGAGCTCCTCATCCGTAGCTCGGCGATTATCGGCGACGACCCCGTATTCCGGATTGGTCAGCATCCCGCTCGCAACCGCGTCACGCAAGGAAACTTGTTGATAACCGCCCATCGCCGGCACTTGCGCAGGCGGAAGAACAAGCATCCAATCGGCAGCGGCAGGCTCATAAGCCGGAGCAAGCACGTCATCAAACAAAGGCGGCGTGGCGGCCGGTTCCGCTATCGGCATCGCCGGGGCCGTCACGGGATCCTCCGCGTAATACAAGGGAGACGGCGCGGCAGCGACCGGCGGAGCGACAGCCACAGGAGCAGCGTCCGTATCCTTATAGGTAAAACCGTACCCTTTCTGGGCCGCCGCGTCAGGAGCAAAACTCCCCGTCAGGGCAATCGCCGATACGGTCAAAACCAGATGTCTGATCGATTGTTTTGTCATCGTTAGGAAATCCCCCGTCCCCGAATTTTCAGGTTATTTTTCTCGTCATAAGTAGCGCCTTTTAAAAAGCTTATGCAAGTAAAAACAGAAAAATACGCTACAATCCGGCGTCAGGCCGCATGAACATCGACATGAAGCGCCGCCCAATCATCCGGCGCCAGATCCGTTA
>JAGRJZ010000097.1 GCA_020442505.1 Alphaproteobacteria bacterium
AAGTTCGTCGTGCCGTCCAGCGGGTCGATAATCCAGCGATATTCGTAGTCTTTCGGCCCTTTGCTTTCACCGCTTTCCTCCATCAGGAACCCGTAATCCGGCCGTGCCTTGGAAAGTTCTGCGAACAAAATATCCTCCGCGCGCCGGTCCGCGGCGGAGACGAAATCTCCCGGTCCTTTGCGGGAGACCTGAAGCTGCTCGACCTCGCCGAAATCCCGGATAAGCGTCCGTCCGGCTTTTTCCATCGCCCGGAGCATGATGTTGATATGAGGGGAGAGAGCCATAATGTATCATCCCTTCGCGCGTTCGACATAGGTGCCGTCGGCGGTTTTGACGACGACGCGGGTGCCGGTTTCAATATGGGGCGGCACCATGACCTTCGCGCCGTTTTCTAAAATCGCAGGCTTGTAGGACGTCGTTGCGGTTTGCCCCTTGATCACGGGCTCCGCTTCGGTGATTTCCAGCGTGACGCTGTCGGGCAAGGTGACGCTTAGCGGCTCGGCTTCGAAGGTCTCGATGACGCAGATCATGCCTTCCTGTAAGAAGACTGCCGGCTCACCGATGACGTCCTTTTTAACCGCGATCTGTTCATAGCTTTCCGTATTCATGAAATGACAACCGTCCTCGTCTTCGTACAGATACTGATAGTCTTCCTGCTCCAGCCGCGCGCGTTCGACGGTTTCCTGGGTACGGAATCGTACGTTGTCTTTGTTTCCGGTCCGCAAATCGCGCATTTCCACCTGCGCGACGGAGGCCCCCTTCCCAGGCTGGATGATGTCGTTCTTCAACACGACGCAAAGTTTGCCGTTATATTCGATGACGTTCCCCGCGCGCAGGGTGATGGCTGTGACTTTCATAGACTCGTTTCCTTTTTTTGGATTAGGGGCTCTTTTCCTGAAGTATCGCCGTTCCCAATTTTTCCAGCCGTTCATATATAGCCGGATCGTCAATCTTTTCAAGCATCTCCCGCAGGGTTTCCGTTTGCGCCGGTGTGGGAATGCCCGCTTTCATCCGTCGCGGGGAAGGGCCGTGCCGTCCCGAGGCGGCGATAAAACGAATATCCGCGACCCAGCTTTCCCCGAAGATCTGATTGATCCGTTCCAAAATCAGGTCTTTGCGATAATGAAGGAGGGTCGAATCAGACGGCGTCGCCGCAATCTCGAGTATCGCCGTCGATTTTTCGGTTTGTCCCGGCCTTTTTTTTCGATAGCGCAGCTTCGTCGGCTGGGTCTTGGCGGCCAGCTCCTCCCCGACGATTTCCGGCCAGTGAGTCAACAAACGCCCCAGCATAACATACTTTCGCTGGCACACTTGCGCGGTAACGGCCGGGACGCTTTGGGACAAAGGGCGAAGGGCCATAATGCTTCCCTCCGCTCCCTGGTTTAACGACGGATGTTCAGACGTTTGATCAAGTCCTGATAACGGGCCTCTTCCTTCCCTTTCAGGTAGTCCAAAAGTTTCCGGCGCTGGGCAACCATCTTCAGAAGGCCCCGACGGGAGTGGATGTCCTTGTGATTATTTTGCATATGGGCGGAAAGATTGTTAATCCGCTCCGTCAAAATCGCGACCTGGACTTCGGGGGACCCGGTATCGCCTTTTTTTGTGGCGTATGCGCCGATCAGTTCTTGTTTACGCTCTGCTGTAATCGACATCGGTGGCTCCTTCTTTTATAGGTTAAATACACGCTCCGGCTTTATTTCAGGGCCCTTTACGGACACAAGCGCAAGTGGCTTGCCTTTGTAAAGCGCCAAAGCCTCGTCTTCTTCATCGAAGTCAAGCCCCGCCTGTATCAGACGGGCAAGATCCGGTTTGGAAAAGAAACTCAGCTTTTGTCCCTGCTTGAGCCGGGCTGCTTCCTGATCATTTATGGCCAGAACCGGGATGTCGTCCAGGACGGTCTGAACAGGAAGCAAAACATTTTCAGGGGGTGGACTATCACCCATTTTCTCTAACATTTCAAGAGAAATCGCATGGGACGCATCGAGCGTGCCGACGGCCTCCCGCCGCAGCGCCGAAATATAGCCGTATGTCCCCAGTTTTTCGGCCATATCCCGGGCCAGAGAGCGGATATACGTACCTTTCCCGCAGGTGACGGTGAATTCGCTTGAATCTCCGTCGGGCCGGGAAAGAAGATGAAGAGATTCGATATAGACCGGCCGGGGCTTGAGCGTGACGTCTTCCCCGTCGCGCGCAAGGTCGTAGGCCCGTTCGCCGTTGATTTTGATGGGCGAGAATTTGGGCGGGACTTGTTCGATGTCGCCGAGAAAGGCCAGTAATACGGCCTCGATGGCCTCAAGGGTTGGGCGGAGATTCGATGTTGCGATAATGTCGCCTTCCGCGTCGTCCGTGTCCCGCGCTGCGCCCCATGTGACAGTAAAACGGTAGATTTTTAGCGCGTCCTGGCAATAGGGAATGGTTTTGGTTGCTTCCCCCAGCGCGATCGGTAAAACACCGCTGGCCAGCGGGTCAAGCGTGCCGGCGTGCCCCGCTTTTTGGGCGTTCAGCGCCCGACGCACATTCCCGACGGCCTGCGTGGATGTCATTCCGACGGGTTTATCCAAGTTGATCCACCCATTGACGACGTTGCCTTTCTTTTTTCTCAAAACGGCTCCTTTCTTTTTTGTCGCTCTTTAGCATGAAGCGCTGTCATCGTCGATAGCCAGATGAAACAAAATCTTCTTTTTTCTCAGGATTTTCTTTCAACATATTGACTCCACGAAAAGAATCGAAATTTATCCTTGACGACGAATCAGAAATAACTCATGATTCGTGCTTCTTGTTTTTGAAAGGGCGTAAAATGTCGAGTCAAAAAAACGAATTACCCACAATGAAAAAAAACCTCATCTTGCGCGGAGAGTGCGTCGAGCAAATGCGCGCTTTGCCGCGTGAGAGCGTCGATATGATTTTTGCCGATCCGCCTTATAATTTGCAATTGGGCGGAGATTTGCATCGTCCGGACAACTCCCGGGTCGATGCCGTCGATGATGCGTGGGACCAGTTCGAGAGCCTGAAAGTCTACGACGATTTTACGCGGGAATGGCTGTCCGCGGCGCGGGATTTGCTGACGCCAGACGGCTCCTTGTGGGTGATCGGCTCTTACCACAATATTTTTCGGGTGGGCGCGATTTTGCAGGATCTCGGCTACTGGATCTTGAACGACGTTATCTGGCGCAAGTCGAACCCGATGCCGAATTTCCGAGGACGCCGTTTTACAAACGCCCACGAAACGCTGATTTGGGCCGCCAAATCGGAAAAATCCCGGTATCGGTTTAACTACGATTCCATGAAGGCGTTGAATGAAGATCTCCAGATGCGCAGCGACTGGTATATTCCGCTTTGTACCGGTCATGAACGGTTGAGGGATGAGGGCGGCCAGAAAATTCACCCAACGCAAAAACCGGAAGGGTTGCTATACCGGGTGATCATGTCGTCGACCAATCCGGGGGACCTCGTGCTGGACCCGTTTTTTGGAACCGGGACGACCGGCGCCGTCGCAAAAAAACTGGGGCGGGATTACATCGGGATCGAGCGCGAGGAAAGCTATATCAAGGCTGCGCAGGCGCGTCTGGATTCCATCACGCGTCTGGGAGAAAATGAAATTCTCCACACACCCTCTCGCCGCGAGCTGCCGCGCGTGCCTTTTGGTCGCCTGATTGAAAACGGGCTTTTAAAGCCGGGAACGGTTCTCCGCGACGCCCGCGGACGGCACGAGGCCAAAGTCGGCGCGGATGGAAATCTGATCACGAACCATTACCGGGGCTCCATTCATAAGGTCGGCGCGGCGCTGCAGGGCGCTCCGTCCTGCAACGGCTGGACGTTTTGGCATTATCGTGAAGGGAAGCAGTATCGCCCGATCGACGACCTCCGGCGTCAGCTCCGCGATTGAGAAGGTAAGGTTACGGTTGCTCTCTTCCCTTTTTGGAGGAAGACGGGAGCGGCGCCTGTTTTTCCTGAAAATCTTTCCGGTATAAAAGCATCGTCGTATCCGGGTCGCCGTATATCTCGATTCCGTCGATTGCCCCTAAAACGGATGCCATCATACCCGTCTCGGAAGATTGTCGCGTTTCCCAGTAACGCAGAAGAGATATCTTGACTCGCATATAGGCTTGGCGTGTTTTTCCCAACTCCCCTTTTTCCTTAAGGTAATTCAGATATTCCTGCGCGATATCGGGGGGGACCCTAATTTCCCGCATGTAAAGCGGGCGTTTGACGTTCAGGATCAGGGCGCCTGGATATCCCAGGATTTCATCTCGGCCGCAAATATCCTCCTGGTCGGGGGAAAAGATGACGAAATGCCGAATTCGGTCCAGCTCGCTTTCTTTTTCAACGATGAAGGATTGCTTTTCATGGCTGTATTCCTGAAATTTGATTGGGACGATAAAGGAGATATGGGTCGGAAACGTCCCGGCGCTTTGCTCAATATAACGGCGGATCGAACGACGAATATCCGCCCATGCGAAGTCGTCATATCGGTATTCCCGATAAATTCGGCATTCGTTGATTGCCAAAAACCCGTCAATGGCGTCGTTATCGTCAAGCGAGAATTTTCCGATCCCCCAATAGGCCTTGGAGAGGTTCTCGATCGTCGCCGGTTCGTAGCCGTCATCATGCTGGCGATCCATATTTGTGTCTTGGGTCGTGACGCTGGATTTGTCTGCATCCTGGGCTTGCGCCCAAGGGATAAAGGCGCAGGATAAAAACAAAAGAAGCGTAAGGTTGGCCATGATCGCGCGTGCGCGGGAGATTAGTGTGTTCATCATCCTGTTCTTGTGTTGTGTGCGGCGCCGTAAGCTCCCATTATAAGGGCACGATGTTTACAAATTTCTTAAAAAGGGTGGGAAAGCCCGTCTGACGGATGTTTTCTCGGGGAATCCAGAAAAAACTTTTATCCAAAGGCGTGCCCGTCGGCAGAGTCTTGATAAAAACCCCGGTCAGGCTCAGATCGAAATGGGTAAAACTGTGAAAAATCTGAAATTGTGAAGACGGTTCGGCATCGGCCGGAACGAAATCCGGATGACGTGCCGGAGATTCTGTGTTTTCCCACGCGGAGGTCGGCAGGCCGGTCATGCCGCCTAGAAGCCCTTTTTCCGGGCGTCTTTGGGCCAGCAGATCTCCGTTTTCGTTCGTGATCCAGTAAACATAGCCCCGTTTTTGGGGCTTTGGCTTTTTGGGCGCTCGGGCGGGAAGGGCGGCCGCGATATCTTTGCCCTGGCAAGAAGTCGCGAGCGGACAGATCAGGCATTGCGGATTCGCGGGCGTACAGACCGTCGCGCCGATATCCATCAAGGCTTGCGCGAAGTCGCCCGGGCGGTCCGTTCGGTTTTCCATGATGTATGCGGCGTGCTTTCGTATTTCTTTTTTGCCAATCGGGATCGGCGTTTCGATACGAAAAAAACGGGCAACGATGCGCTCGATATTCCCGTCGACGACGGTCGCCGGCTTGTCGAAGGCGATGGCTCTGATCGCGGCGGCGGTGTAGTCTCCGATACCAGGGAGGGTCTTGAGCGTTTTGAGGTCTTCCGGGAAAATCCCGTTTTTCTCCCGCGCCACGACCTGCGCGCATTTGTGCAGATTACGGGCCCGTGCGTAATACCCCAATCCGGCCCAGGCGGCCAT
>JAGRJZ010000098.1 GCA_020442505.1 Alphaproteobacteria bacterium
GCCATTGACGTGCGTGTGGCCGCCGGACCGCAGGCGCAGGATGGTGAAAAACTTACTTTACGTTTGCTCGACCGGGCCGCGCTGAAAGGCTTTGACGAGCTCTTCGCCCGTCATGAAGACGTTGGCGATTATCTCGCTCAACTGCTTTCACCCGATATTAAAGGGGGCGGGGGGATGATCCTGCTTTCCGGGCCGACTGGTTCCGGTAAGACCACGACTCTGTATGCCTGCGTCCAGCAGATCGACCGCCGCCGCCGCCATGTTTTGACCATCGAAGATCCGATCGAATACGAACTGCGCTACGCTACGCAATGGCAGGTGCGTCCCGGCATGCCCGGCGGCTCGTTTGCGGACCTGATCCGCGCCTCAATGCGCCACGACCCGGACTATATCATTATCGGGGAGATGCGGGACGCCGACACGGTGGAGACATCCCTGCGCGCTGCGGAATCGGGCCACACGGTGATCTCGACCATCCACGCCGACACGGCGCTCCAGACCTTCGAGCGCTTGCGCTCCCTCATGCCGCACGAGCGGGAACGTTCCTCCAGCTATACTCTCGCTCAGCAGGTCAAGGCCGTCATGAACCAGCGTCTGGTGCGGACTCTGTGCCAGGGCTGCGCGCACAAGGAGGAGGCAAAGGATTACCTGAACGAAGAGGAGATCGTGAAACTCTCCATCGCGCCCGAGACCGTTGTCAGCCGCCATAATCCCAGCGGGTGCGATCTGTGCAGCCGGACGGGGATCGTCGGGCGGACGTTGCTGCTTGACGCGCTGATCATCACGGTCGGCCCCGGGCAGCGAAACGGAATTTACGAGGCCCTGATGCGCAATGTCAACGATTTGATCCACGAGGACGGGGTGGAGGTTTTCTCCCGCCGGGACGGGCTGGTGGATCTGGTGGTGAACGGCCTGGTGGACCCCAAATCCGCGCTGTCCTATATGGAGGATTAATCAACGGCTGTGGCCTTGCTGTACAACGAAGGAGAGGTTTGATGCACTGGTCGCTTTATGTGCTGATTGGCGCTGTTGTGAATGTCTTGGTTAATTTCGGTTATAAAACGTCCGCCGCGAAAGACGGTATTTACACGATGGCTGCCTTTGTGGCGTTGGTGGCCTTTGTGACCCTGACGGGGCTGTCTTATTTGCTTGGCGACAATGTCAAATCGTCCATCGTCTCGATCACGAAAGGCTGGACTCCGCTTGTCATACTGGGCATGGGCGTCGGTTCGGGCACGGTCATGTATTTCTTTCTGGGCGCGATGGCGCGAGGACCCATTTCTTTGGTCGATCCGCTTTGGGCCTGTGTTTACGCCCTGACATCGGTTGTCATCGGTATGGCTTTGTTGAAGGAAGCGCCGTCTCTTCTGGCGCTGTCGGGGGTTGGTCTGTATCTGGTCGGTGCTTATCTGATGTCGCGGGGGTAGGGGTGCCGAGCGCTGTTATGTATACGGGACGGTAGACGAAACCGTCTAATCCCCCTCGCCGGGGGCGTTGCTGAACTCGGAAGGATATTTATCTTTTTTGTCTTTATACGCCTCCGCCTCGGGCAAAGGCGGTTTCTGGCGGGTAATATTCGGCCATTTTTCGGCGTATTCTCGGTTCAGCTCCAGGAATTTCTGTCCCTCCGCGCCAGTATCGTCCACGATGGCCTCGATCGGGCATTCGGGTTCGCACACGCCGCAATCGATGCA